>CAYHWX010000123.1:0-10163 GCA_964360245.1 uncultured Vicingus sp. | reverse complement strand
AACTGACTCTTTCTTTGTCGAATTAAAATTTACAGGAGTTGGAGCAGATTCCATATTATGGAATATGGGAGATGGAACACAATTTACTTCTGATTCTGTCTTTTATTTATACCCAAGCGCTGGAATATTTAGTATTTCACTAACAGCATACAATGCGATGTGTGGTGACAAAACTTTAGCTTTAGGAGATGTTGAATTTGTTGAGTTATCTGCCACAACAAGTATTATTCCGAATGTGTTTACTCCAAATGGAGATGGATGGAATGATGAATTGGAGTTTGTTGGAATTGACCAGACTGCTGAATATAGTATTAAAATATTCAACAGATGGGGAAGAAAAGTGTATGAAGGAACAGATGCTTTAGCACATTGGGATGGTGGAGACAAAAATGAGGGTGTTTATTTCTATATACTAAAATATACAGATATATGTAGTAGCGAAGAGAAGGTCGTAAATGGTTACGTCACCTTGTTAAAATAGTTATTTTTAAAAGCAGCATTTTATTAAATGCTGCTTTTTTAAAATATAAATTAATCATACAGTTCGATTATTAAATGTTTACAATACCGCACAATTTAATAGTTTTATAAAATTTTATTACATGAGAATTAAACAATTACTTTTTACATTTTACTTTATATTATTTTCAGCCATTTTATTTGCACATGGTGACCAAGAATCTGATTTTCATTTTACAGAAAATAAAGGGCAATTAGATCAAAAAGTAAAATACCATTGTAAATTACACATCGGAGATATTTATTTTGAAAAAAATCAATTTACTTTTGATATGTATGCTGCAGAGGATTTTGATCGGTTAGACCAAATAAGGCATCACTCCAATTTAAGAAACGATTTTGGTAAAAATCCTTTTAAAATAAGGAAACATTCTTACAGTATGAAATTTTTAGGTTGCAATCCTAATAGTGAGATTGTATCAGAAAATAAATTACCCTATTATAAAAATTATATCAAAGGAAACAACCCTGATAATTGGCAATCAAATGTATCTTCTTTCGAAAAAATATCTTACATCAATACTTACAATAACATAAATGTTGATGTTTACAGTATTCACGATAATTTAAAATACGATTTTATTGTTAAAAAAGGAGGAAACCCAAAAGACATTATTATTCACTATGAAAATGTAGGTAGTTTGGAATTAAAAAATGGAATTTTAGAAATTACATTATCTACAGGAGTTGTAAAAGAACTTCAACCAATTGCTTATCAAAATATAAATGGAAAAAAAGAAAATGTAGCCTGTTCATTTAAGTTAGTTGGTGACAAAGTTTCATTTAATTTACCTAACGGTTATAATTTAGGGTATGAGTTAATTATTGACCCCACATGGATTTTTTCTACTTTGACAGGTTCGTCAGCAGACAATTGGGGATTTACAGCAACCTATGATGAAAATGGAAATTTTTATGGTGGAGGAATTGCTTTTGGTAATGGCTACCCAGTTTCTGCAGGAGCTTACGATATTACTTTTGGAGGAAATACAGATGCTGTAATTACTAAATTTAATCCAACAGGAACAAGCATTATCTATTCAACATTTATTGGAGGAAATGGAGCTGAGCAACCTCATAGTTTAGTAGCCGACGGAGACAGTAATTTGGTTATTTTAGGAGTAACTTCCTCAACAAATTTTCCTACTACAGTAGGAGCATATGATCAAACTTTTAACGGAGGCACCAACCTTACAGAAGATGGCATTACCTATAGTAGTGGAACTGATATTTTTGTTCTTAAATTAAATAATGCAGGAAGTGGTATTTTGGGAAGTACCTATCTTGGGGGTTCGGCTAATGATGGTTTTTCTTTAAATACAAGCTTAAAATATAACTATGCCGATCACGCAAGGGGAGAGGTGATATTAGATGTTAATAATGATGTTTATATTGCCTCATCCACTTTTTCTAATAATTTTCCAACGACAGTTGGTGCATACAGCCAAACACAATTTGGCGGTTATGATGGTGTGGTGGCAAAATTATCTGCTAATTTAAACTCCTTATCATGGTCAACCTATGTTGGTGGTTCTGGTGGAGATGCTGCTTATTCAATTAGAGTTGATAATGTAAATAATGCAACTTTTATTTGCGGAGGAACAACAAGTACTAATTTAGGTGTTACTGCTGGTGTTGTAGGACCAGTCTTTTTAGGTTCTGTTGATGGATATATTGCAAAGTTTAACAATACCAACGGTTCACTATCTGCACTTACTTATTTGGGCACCAACTCATACGACCAATCTTATATTATTGAAGTTGATGAATATCAAGATGTTTATGTGGTAGGACAAACCAATGGAAATTACCCAGTAACGCTTGGTACATATAACAATGTTGGTGCCAATCAATTTATTCATAAATTGAATAATGATTTGACGGTAACAGATTTTAGTACTGTGTTTGGAAGTACTAACAGTTCTACTATAAATATTTCTTTAACAGCATTTTTAGTAGATAATTGTGATAACATTTATGTTGGAGGATGGGGTGGTAACGTTAATAGTTTTGGTGTAGCTGGTGGTAACACATTTAATATGCCTATTACTGGAAATGCAATTCAGCCTTCTACTGATGGTAGTGATTTTTATTTTATGGTTTTAGATAGAGATGCTCAAAATTTATTGTATGGAACATATTTTGGTAGTCCAATAGCTGATGAACATGTTGATGGTGGTACAAGTCGATTTGATAAAAGAGGAACTATTTATGAAGGAGTTTGTGCAGCATGTGGAGGTAGTAATTTTCCAACATCTCTAGGAGCTTATTCAAGTACCAATGGTTCTAGTAATTGCAATTTTGGAGCGATAAAAATTGGATTAGATTTTCAAGGAGTTATTGCTACAGCTAATGTTCCTCCAGATGTAGTTTTATGTGGAGCACCCTATACTGTTAATTTTGAATCAGCAACTTCTCCTTTACCTCCTAATCATTATTGGGATTTTGGTGATGGGCTAGGAACAGATACTGCCGCAAATCCTTCTTATACTTATGCCGATACTGGAAGTTATCAAGTAATGTATGTGGCAATAGATTCATCCACTTGCAACATTGCCGATACCGTTTATTTTAATGTAAATGTATTGCTGAATGATTCTCTAAATGCACAATTTTTGTTTCCTCCTTATGACCCTTGTACCGATAGTTTAACGGTTTATTTGGATTTTACTGGTTCAGGAGCAGATTCCTTATTTTGGAATATGGGTAATGGTTCAACTTTTATCAACGATACTTCGATTGCATATACATACACAGTTCCAGGAACTTATATCGTAACTCTGGAGGCTTATGACTTGCTATGTAATAATACGTTTACGTTGACTGATACTGTTGACTTTAATCCAGTAATCACAACAGTAAATGCAACACCACCACCAAATATACTTTTATGTTCAGCTCCTTATGATGTTAATTTTACAGGAAATACACCTGCACCACCAAACAGTTATTGGGATTTTGGTGATGGGATAGGAACTTCAACACAAACCAATCCGTTATATACTTATGCAGATACAGGAACTTACAATGTAATGTATGTAGTTATTGATTCCTCAACTTGTAATATTGCTGATACCGCATTTTTTAGTGTAACTGTTAGTCAAAGTGACACGTTAGATGCACAGTTTTTATTTCCTCCTTATGATCCTTGCACATCTAGCCTAACTATTCAGCTAGATTTTACAGGTTCTGGAGCTGATTCATTATTTTGGAACATGGGAAATGGAAGCACATTCATCAATGATACTTCAATTAGCTATACTTATACAATACCTGGAACATACATTCTTACTTTTGAAGCTTATGATTTTGTATGCAACAACTCTGTAACTATTATAGATACTGTATTCTTTAATCCTGTAACAACAACTGTAAATGCTGTTGTGCCACCAAATATTTTACTATGTTCAAGCCCTTATGTGGTAAATTTTACTGGAAATGTTCCTTCACCACCTAACAGTTATTGGGATTTTGGAGATGGAGTTGGAACGTCAACACAAGCTAATCCTGCTTATACGTACACTACATCTGGAGTTTATACGGTCACTTATGTCGCTATCGATTCATCAACTTGTAATATTGCCGACACCGCTTTTTTTAATGTTCTACTTACTCTTGCTCCGCCATTTTCTGCAACATTAGATTTTACTCCACCACCACCTTGTGGAATCGATTCGTTTTTAGTTACCCTAAATTTTACAGGAACTGGAGCTGACTCATTAGTCTGGGACATGGGCAATGGAATACAATTTATTAATATTGATTCTACTACTTATTTATATCCTGTTGCTGGTACTTATAACATCACCATGACGGCTTATAATTACCTCTGTAATTTTGTGGAAACAATATCTAACGAAGTAACTTTTACAGAAATAACATCTACAACAAGTATTATTCCTAATGTATTTACTCCAAATGGAGATAACTGGAATGACGAATTGGAGTTTGTAGGTGTTGACCAAACAGCAGAGTATAGCATTAAAATATACAACAGATGGGGAAGAAAAGTGTACGAAGGAACAAATGCTTTGGCTCATTGGGATGGAGGAGGGCATGATGCCGGCGTATATTTTTACGTATTAAAATATACAGATATTTGTAGTGACGAAGAGAAAGTTGTTAACGGTTATGTCACCTTGTTTAAATAATTTTAAAATAAATAACACTAAATTTTAGTGTTATTTATTCTTTTAGAACGCTATTCATCCCGATTTCATGTCAGGATGGTAACATTAGGAATGGTCTTTGATAAAATTCGCTAATAATCGTCATTGCAAGGTATTGGGAATGCAAAATGGTCGGTACCGAAGCAATCTGTTCTTCAATTAGGCAGATTGCTTCGCTCTACTGCGTTCCACTCGAAACGATGGTAGCTAAGGCAATAGGAAGCAACTCTTGAATGCCGAAAAATAAATTAATTTTTATTTCTTTTTTGGGTTGTTCCACATAAAATCTTTTATGTTTCGATCTTGTTCAATGTCTATATCCTCCTCGTAATTCCATCCGTTTTTATCTAAAGAATAGGCATCAAAACGATTTAATGAAGGACCATAATATTCATAAATTCCTTCTAATTTTGAACTAGTTGGGACTAAAAAATCAAAAACTATTTTCTTTTCTTTGGGATGGTATTTTAATGACATTACCGCATTTTCGGAATATTCAAATAAAACACGTTTTTTTGTTTTTCCTTTACTTTTAAAAATAGGTGCACCAAGTTTAATTGTGCCTTTATTATCAACATCAATAACTTCAATAATTTTTTTGTTGGTCAACTTATTATTACCATCCCAACCTAATAGCGTGTAATAATTTTCGCTTAATTTTTTATCGTAAATTATTTTGTAATATAAAGCACCGTACCATATTTTAGAAGTAAGAACTTTCGTTTCAGGAGTTTTGATTTCACTAGATTTATCAATTAGTTCAATAATAGAATAAGTATTTTCATTTTTTCCTTTTCTTATTTGTAAAAAAGCAAAATATTCGAATTCCCCATCGCTTAAAGGCAACGCCCAATTGTAAATTTTTAGCTCATTTTCTTTTAGTATGCTAATAGTTTTTAAGGAGTCAAATTGATAATCGAAAGATGTATTATTTGCTAAAATATCTTTTAAAATAATTTTAAATTTTTCATTAGCGATGAATTTTTCTTCATCTGGAATTTCACTAATTAATTGTTCTCCGATAGCGTTTAATTCTAAAATAGCTTTATCAAAATTGGTTGTTGTTTTTTGAGAAAAACCAAAAAATGAATAGCAAAAAAATAGTAGAAATATAAACTTGTGCTTTTCCAATAATTAGAATTTAAAATTAAATTTATTCTTCAACTACTGTACCATGTTAATTTTATCATAAAAAAAACCGCATACATTTTATACACGGTTTTATGAGATTTATATTGCTCCAATAAAAATTAAGAGTTGTGCAAACTTTCTTTCTTAGCAATAAGTTCAGCTTCAGTTTCTCTTACATTTTCATCACTCACACAACAATCTACTGGACAAACAGCAGCACATTGAGGTTCATCATGAAAACCCTTACACTCCGTACATTTGTCAGGAACTATATAGTAAAAATCCATGCTTACAGGTTCTTGATTAGCATCTGCTTCAATTGAAGTCCCATTTCGTAACTTAAAATTACCTGAAACGTCTGTTCCGCTGCTCATTTTCCATGCATCGCCACCTTCATATATTGCATTATTTGGACACTCAGGCTCGCATGCTCCACAATTAATGCATTCATCAGTAATTATAATTGCCATTTTTTAAAATGTTTTATGTTAGTAAATTCGCATACAAATATAATTAAATGAGTTTAGAAAAAAGAGTAAATGCCTTTGTTCAATTAGGATTATTTTTTAAACAGTTTGAGAATTCTGTTCAAAATAGAGCTATTCAGCATATCAATACGCTGTTTTATAATGAGTTTGAAGAATTGATTGAAAGACAAAAAGCATATAATGGCTGGTTTACTAAAGAAAATGTAATTACTGCAATTACCAAAATTGGTGACTCATTAACCAAAAAAAACCTCCTTGATTGGGTTTCTACTTACCAAATAAAAAATGAAACCAATAAAAATGTAGGAGTAATAATGGCAGGAAACATTCCTTTAGTTGGTTTTCATGATTTGCTTTGTGTGCTAATTACAGGAAATAATTTACAGGCGAAATTGGCTTCAAATGACAACACTTTAATTAAAAAAATAGGGGAGATATTACTATTTATTGAACCTAATTTTATCGATAAAATTTCTTTTATGGAGAGATTAAAAAATTTTGATGCAGTTATCGCAACTGGAAGTAATAATACAGCCAGATATTTTTATCAATATTTTTCTAACTATCCTCATATTATTAGAAAGAATAGAAATTCTGCCGCAATCATCAACGAAAAAGATACAGCAGAAGATTTGAAGCATTTAGGAAAGGATGTTTTTCAATATTTTGGGTTGGGTTGTAGAAGTGTTTCTAAACTTTATATTCCTAAAGGATATCGAATAGCTACTATTTTTGAAGCGTTTTATTCTGATTATCAGGAAGTTACTACTAATAATAAATACGCTAATAATTACGATTACAATAAAGCGGTTTATTTATTAGGCAATAATCAAATTTTAGATAATGGGTTTATTATCCTTAAAGAAGATTCGAGTTTGTCATCGCCTGTTGGTGTTTTACATTACGAATATTACGATTCATTAATTCAACTACAAAAAAGGTTAGAGGAAGAAAATATGGAGATACAATGTGTGGTTTCCAGTAAAAACACACCTATAAAAACTTTAGCATTTGGCAAAGCCCAATCTCCATCACTTACTGATTATGCTGATGGTGTTGATACCATGAAATTTTTACTGGAATTAATTTAGCCTTTTCTTTTTGATTAAATCGGCAATAGATTCATTATTTAAATGACTATCTATCCACGAGAAAAAATCAAAGAAATGAAGTGAAATTGACTCTTCTGGAGTTTTGATGATTTCTGTTAATGCTTTTTTTAATTGATGGAATGAATTTAGTTGCTCTTTTTGAGATTTGATAAGATGAGTAGCATTTGTTTTTATAAAATTTAAGACAACTTTATCAAACGCATTAATTTTTCTGATTTTTTTTATGTTGTTGATACATTGATTGTACAAATAATCAATTGAATCGTAATTTTTTGCTTCAAAATGTACCAAAATATTGATGATGTGTCCATAATAATAAATATTTGAACTTACATCATTTTTCTTAATGCTATAATCGTTTAAAAAGATGTTTAACCAATAGATTGATTTGGAATAATTTTTATTAAAAAAATAAATAATTGCAATGTTTAAATAAAACAAAAGTTTATTGATTTCATTGGTCTCAGAATCATATTTTTTAAGATTATTTTCTACTGTAGGAATAATTTTCAACCCTTTTTCTACCTCACCAATTTCGCAATAAATTCCTAATTCATAACATTGAGTAACATTAAATAATAACGATTTGTATGCAGGAATGCTTTCAAACTGTCGGTATATTTTATTAAGAGTTTCGTTATAGTTCTCAAAATTATTATTCATCACTTGCAATAACAATAAGTTATTTAATCCCAAAAAATACTCATTAGAGACGAGGATGTTTTTTCTATCAGAATTTTCAATTTCATCAATTAATCTAACAAATTGCTTCAAACATTCTTTAAAGTTAGCTTTGCTCATGTAGTACATCCCCTTAAAGTTTAATAAGATAATTTTTTCATCAAATGAAGAGGAAGGTGTTATATCAAAAAACTTATTATTTATTAATTGGTCGTAATCTTTTATTTCTTTATCTAACTCCGCAACAATTTTATTTTTTGAAAGCAATAATAGATTAAAAGTGTGGTGTTTGAACTGAATTAATTTTGAGTAATCAGTTAATAAATCACTTTCTTTTTTAAGAATTTCTTTTAGTTTGTTTTGAGATTTTAATAAATATTTTCCTTGCTCTTTTTCGATATAGGATTCCCATTTTAAAATAGTTAATAAAGCTAAATGATGTCCATATTTTGTAGCTATTTTTTTTGCTTTTAAAATTAATTTTGCACAATTTTTAAATAATCTTTTATTGTAAAGGATTTCTATCTCTATCAATAAATTATTTAATTCAACACCTTGCGAGCTACTCGAATGAAACCCTCTTAAATGTTTTAAAATAAGAGTTTGTAACCTCGATTCTATTACCGCTAAGTTTGTTTTTTTTGGAATGTTTAGTGATTTTATAATTTTATTTACACCCTGATTTTTATTTTTTTCTAGGAGGTCAAACATCCTTAGGAGTGTTTTATTCGTCTTTATCAAAGATGAATTTATTTTAAAGTACCTTTTTTCACTTTTGGTTAGTGAATTTATTAAAGTGATAAGTTGTTGATTAATCATTTTTATATGAGTGTAAGGAAGAATAAAAAAATAAATGTAAACAAAATTATCAATAATTAGAACTGAAAAAATATACTTTTTAGGAATATAAATTATAATAGATTATCATATCTTTATTTAAAATTATTAGTTATGAATATACGCTCAATTATTCTGATTCTCTCATTTTTCTTATTTAACACTGTAAATGCACAGGTATTTTGGACTGAAAATTTTGATGGAACTTCTTGTGCCGCTGGCTCTGGTTGCGACCCGAGTATTGTTAGTTGGATAGTTGTTTCACAAGGAGCAGAAGGTGCTGCAGCTAATAAGTGGTATGTAAGTGACAGGGAAGCTGGGCTTGCTCCACCTTCTTGTGGTGTATCAGGTGGAGGAGATCAATCTTTACACATAGGAAATGTTTCAACATCTACAGCTGCATTTATATTTTGCCCAACAGGAGATTGTGGTGCTGCTTATGATGATAGTGGACCAGGGGAAATAACCAACAAAAGAGCAGAATCGCCTACTATAAATTGCACTGGCCAAGCAAGTATAACCGTTAATTTTAATTTTATAGAAAACGGACAAGGAGCCTTTGATGATTGCTCTTTTTGGTATTTTGATGGTGCAGTTTGGGCTAACTTAAATCCAATGGCTAAAACACCTGGAGGATGTGCTCCACAAGGACAATGGACAAGCGTTGTAACTATTAATCTACCCGCTTCTGCCGACAATAACCCAAATGTTAAGATTGGATTTTTATGGATAAACAATGGCGATGGAACGGCTGCTGATCCTTCTGTAGCGATTGATGACATTACCTTAACAAATAACTCAGTTATTTGTGATGCAACTATTACTCAGGCTGGTCCATTTTGTATAGATGACCCATCATCTAATTTAACTGCTGCACAGGGTGGAGGAACATGGACAGGAACAGGTATTACCAATGCTGTTACTGGAACTTTTAATCCGGCAACTGCTGGTGCGGGAAATAACGTAATTACTTACACGTTAGGATGTGGAGATGTTGATACAATGACAATTTTAGTTAACCCTTTACCAACAGTAATCGCAAATGCATCACCAGCTACAACAGTTTGCAATGGCGACATGGTTACCTTAACTGGAGCTGGAGCAAGTTCTTATACATGGGATAATGGAGCCGTTGATGGAGTTCCTTTCCCTGCTGTTTCTACTTTAACCTATACGGTGACTGGAACTGATGTTAATGGATGTGAAAATACTGACCAAATAACTAT
>CAYHWX010000122.1:0-10170 GCA_964360245.1 uncultured Vicingus sp. | reverse complement strand
TCACTGGTGCTCCGCTTGAACATAAGGTAATTGTTCCATTGGTGCCTGCGTTGGCAGGAGCTACAATTGTTATTGCAACAGTATCTTTAGAAACACAACCAGTACCTGTGATAGTCCAAACAAATTGATTAACACCAACTGCTAAACCAGTTACACCAGAACCAAATGCACTAGGAGTAGTTGGCACTCCACTTCCTGAAATTAAAGTCCATAACCCAGTATCAGGAGTTGGATTATTTCCAGCTAAAGTAGCTACAGTACCTCCGCAAATATTTTGATTTGGACCAGCATTTGAAGTTACAGCACTGCCCACAACAACTGTTAAATAATCTGTAGAGCATCCTCCTGCATTACATGCTTGAAAACTAACAAAATAAGTTCCAGGTGTTGCATAAATATGAGGTGGTGGATTTTGTAAAGTTGAAAAAGTTGCATCCCCAAAATTCCATAACCAAGATGTTGGTGGACTAGGTAAAGGGTTTGTAATGTCTGTGAAAGAAATAGTAAGAGGTGCACACCCTGTAGAACTAGATGCATTTAAATCTGCAACTGGAGGAGCTACCGTACAATTAATTATTTCAACAAAATCTGTTTTGTTTAAAGTTGCAGAGCATCCAGGTCCAATAGTTCCTACTTTTATATTG
Organism: uncultured Vicingus sp.; assembly: GCA_964360245.1. Classification (GTDB taxonomy): domain Bacteria; phylum Bacteroidota; class Bacteroidia; order Flavobacteriales_E; family Vicingaceae. Next base: position 9,526 of record CAYHWX010000122.1, on the reverse strand, counting down.
TCGATATAAAGTAAGAAATCATCAAAAGAGTTATTTCTAAAAAGAATATAGACAGTCTGACCAGCATAAGAAGATAAGTCAACACTTCTTTTCGTTCTAAAAGCATTTTCTGAGGCAACAGTTGCTAATACTGTAAAATAATTTACAAGTGTATATGGTGCTTGACCTGTAGTTGAGATTCTTACCTCATATCCATCTGCCCATGTTGGATCAGCAGCTTCGGCATCCCATGTTAACATTTGGTTAGCAGGAAGTGGTCCTATTCCAAGAGTCATCATCCAGTCGTTAGATGTTCCAGGTGCTGTGTACCAAGATGTGCTTACTGCTTCAAAATTGCCATCTCCGTCTGCATCGATAGGTATCCAAGCAAAATTGTTTCCAACTCCAAAAGGAGGTGTAATGGCAGCATTTGGGATTAATCCATCTAAACTTCTTCTAACATAACCAGCAGGCCAACCCGTTTCAAAATTTTGCAAATAAAAAGTATCCACTGGTTGATAACCTAAAGAGGTAACATTTAGAGAAGTATAGTAAAGACCAGGTGCAGCATAGACATGGTTAGTAGTGGCAGAATTTCCAGAAGAAAGAACTGTTCCATCTCCAAAATCCCATGTATAATCTTGGTATCCAGTTACGTTGGCATTAAAATCTACACCTGGTGCTCCCATACATATAGGATTAGCTTGAACTTTGGTAAACTCTGCATCTGGTGTAGGTGTGAAATTATAAGGAATAATCCACACCGTTGTATCACCTCTTCCACAATCATTCATTGCCATCATGGTAAGTGTATCGGGTCCAGCAGTAGTATAAGTTCTATTTAAAATAGGAACTTCAACTGGAGAGTTGATGGTAGTTCCATCTGCAAAAATATATGTCCAACTTACCATACCAGTATTAGGTCCAGAAGGAGCAGCACAACCAGAACCATCGTACAATGTATTAGTAAAAATAGCAACTTCGGTTGTATCACAGAGTACATTTTCAGTATAACCCAAGGCTAAAGGTGTTGGTTGATACCAACCCATTTGAGGATAACATAACAAATCAAAATTAAGTGCAACATAAGCACAGTTATGTCCAGCAACATTATAATCTATACTAGCACAACCTGTCGTATTATAAGTATTGATTAAAGGTGATCCACCTTGACCGTTTTGATTAGACATTAAAACCAATACATCAGTAGCATCACCAGGAAACATTTCTACTCCTACGTGAAAAGTTCCACCAACAATTGTTGGTGCACATGTAAAAGGTATATCAAAAATATTATAAAAAGCACCTGTTGGCACACCAACTTGTGTTGGAGAAAATGCTCTTACAGCGACAGGACCAGCTCCCCAATCAGGAAAACCAGGGTTACCAGCATCATCTTCATAAACAACAATTTGAAAAGTCATGTCATCATCAGGATCGAGCAGTCTTCCTAATCCAACAGTTAATGCTCCAGCAATAGAAGTTCCTGCGGCTGGTGTAAAATATTGTTGATAGAATCCTGCAGGATCAATTGGTAGTGTACTACTCACAGCTGGAACACCAGTAAAATACCTAGCACCAGCAGTATAAGAAGTAACAGTTAGAGCTGGTGTAAACCAATCTGTGTCCAATGTGTCACAATCACCACCTGTTGCTACCACTTCAATATAACCAACTTTTGTTTCGGTATCTGGTCCATTAGCACTAGTAATAGTTAATGAAACATTATACAAACCAACATTAGGATAAGTAACTACCGGAGGAGTTTGTCCAACATAAGTTGCATTAGCACCAACACATCCAGCACAGGTAACAGTACCACTTGCTGCTACATCGAATACCCATGTCCAACCTGTAATTATTGCAGGTGGTTGAGATAAGTCGGTAAAAGTAACGTTATTAGGTGCTACCCATGTCGTTGGAGAACCAACAAAATCAGCAACTGGTGGCAAAGCACCACAAAGACCACCACCATAAGAAGTCCAACTTGTTAAATATTGGTCAACCATACAGTGCATTCTTCTTTCTTGTTGGTCAGTAAATTGAACAGTGCAGAAAGAGTAAGACATGTGATTATTTACTGGGAAATTAGCTGGAACTCTGTTGAAAAGATCACATGCACCTTTAGTTCCTACAGGACCAGGACATAAGTATGAATCTTGGGGATGAGGATGAGTATCACTACACCAGTCTCCTTCTTGGTCACCTTGTTGAGTATATGGACCTCCTAATGGAGTTGGAGCACCAGTAGCATTACTTGAACCATTTACATTTCTTGTTCTTTCATAACAATTTGAACAAGACGCTTGTTCAGAAACTCCAGCAAAAGTGTGAAACAACCCAAAAGTATGACCCATTTCATGAGCTAATGTATGGGTTCCTACACTCATATTTCCTTTATTTAACACAATTCCACCATGAGTACTTGTTCCACCGTTTGGATCATACGGCATACGGGCATACCCACCTGCAGACATTGTTCCTACTACATAAATATTGATAACCTGAGTTGGGGTTACATTCCACAAATCTTTCATAGGAAACTCATCCGTTGCTGAGTTGTGGGTGTACCAAACTGCACTTTCTTGAAATGTTGCAGGATTAGCACAGAAAATCATGTTGTGAGGAGCATAATCGGCATTCAATTCAACCATCAATTGATTAATTCTTGTTTGATCAATATTAGTAGTTGGTCCTCCATCGGTAAAAACTATCCATCTTAATTGAAAATATTTTAAAGTAGCCGTATTTGCACCATCTCTATTTGATGGATTATCACATGGGACATTAAAACCACAGGCAGCATTTTTATCTCCATCAATCATGTAAGGCATTGGAGTACGACAAACATCAGAGTTGGAAGAGCTTTGAGGAATTCTAAATTCAATTTCATACCCATCGGGAGAAAGCAATTTCCCATTAGGACTTAATGGCAAGTTTCTACCATCACCTTTTATCGCATTTTTTGTTGAAATATTAATTCCAGGTGTATTTGTAACTACTACATTATTGGCAGAATTATTTAAAGGAGTATTATTTGATAGCGGAAATTGCTGAACTTGAACACTATTAATAGGTAATCCAACATTTAACATATTTGACTTGGATGATTTAGGACTTACTCCGTTAGGGTCTAATAGAATAGCCTTTTTAACTCCTTGTCCATTGACATTTTTATCGCCAACTGGATTCGTTAATTTGCTAAGATTTGTAACCTTAGTCAATTGGTTTGTTGGCTTATTTTGAGTAGTTGTTCTGTTAGCTGTTTGACAAAAAGCTGTTGTAGCTATCAATAAAGATAAAACAATTGTAATGCAAGATTTCATAATCAATGTAGTTAGTTCAGTTAAGAATCAACCAAATTAACATATCTAACAAACTAATCCAAATTTTTTAAGAATTTAAATTATTTGATAAAAAAATATTAGCATCAATTAATTATTTTCTACTTTAACGAATATCATTTTTTATCCTCCAATATTTATCATGGAGCGATTTTGATTGTTTTTCTCATTATCTAAAAATTCTTCCTGACTTTTCATTCCACCTCTTACTTGTTTTTTATTAATGATAGCATCCAAAATATAAGATTTTAAATCTTCACCATTTCTAAGTGGAGTTAATAAATCTGTTTCTGAAGCTGAAAATAAACAGTTTTTAATTTTTCCATTGGCAGTTAATCGTATTCTGTTGCATCCGTCACAAAAAGGGTTGGATACAGTGCTAATTACACCAAAGGAACCTTTATATCCTTTTATTCGATAATTTTTGTTGGTATCGTTTTGTTTATCTTCTAATTTTATGAGTTGGTCTACACCATAGTTGGTAATAATTTTTTCGAGCACTTCATTTAAGGTAATTACTTTTGAAGTGTCCCATTTATTACCATCAAAAGGCATAAATTCGATAAATCGAAACGACACATTTTTATTTTTAGTAAACTCAATAAAATCGATAATTTCGTTGTCGTTTTCACCTTTTATTAATACGGCATTAATTTTAACATTTAAACCTGCTGAAATACTTAAATTAATGTTGTTCATCACTTTATCAAAATAATCTCTTCTGGTGATTTTATTAAACTTTTCTTTATCGAGCGTATCTAAACTCACATTAATATTTTTAACACCACATTCTAAAAATAAATCCAAATATTTATCTAATAAGATTCCGTTGGTGGTAATTCCTAATTGAACGGGTAATTTGCTTAAATCTCTAATAATATGATCAAAATTCTTTTTTATTAAGGGTTCTCCACCGGTTAAACGAATTTTAGTAACGCCCAATGCTACAAATTGTTTTGCCAATTCAACAACTTCAAAATGTTTGATAATTGTATCTTTTTCAGAAAGTACATTACCTTCTTCCGGCATACAATAAAAACATCTTAAGTTACACTTTTCGGTAAGCGATATTCTTAAGTAATTGTGTACTCTACCAAATTGGTCTTTTATAATTTTTAAATTATCAGCTTTAATTTCATCAACTGTTAAATTACTATTTGGCAGGTTATTATTTATCAATGTATTTTCTCCTTTTTATCGTTAGAAAATGTGTTTATGGGAATTCTAAAAATTGGATTTTTTTATTACACATCCCTTGCTCCTCTATCTAGATGGGATGTGAAATAGCTTGTGCCGACTTTTCGGTATTAATTTTTAGAACTCCACTCTACATATAGGTACAAATTTACTATCTATTTTTGTAGTAACAAGGATTCTGCTATCTTCTTTATTCAGCTAATGGATTGATTTTTTAAACTTGTTTAGCATAGTTTAGTTCATTTGACTAACTTACTTAATTTTTATTTTTTTAAATAAAAACTGTTATTAAAACAGAAATAAAAGTGACAAATATCATTTTTATTACAAGCTATCTCGGGTTTATTTGTAGTTAAATTTAATAACAAAAACAATTTTTAGCTTTTCCTATTTTAGCGAATGATTCCTTTTAAACCAAAAATATACAATTTAAAAAATTTAACAGAAGCACTAAGGAACAAGCAAGATTCTGTTTCTTTTTTTGATATTTTTGATAAAATCCAGTTTGGGTTTAAAGATATTGAACACCTTTGTTTTTGGGATCCTGATAATTATTCTAAGATTACTATTGAAAAATATGATGATTATGAATTGGTTCTTATTTGCTGGGAAAAAGGACAAAGGTCTCTCATCCATAATCATGATTTTGATTTAGCTTGTACTTATATTTTAAAAGGTGAATTAACTGAAGAAATTTATTCTCGAACAGAAACTCCTATTCTAGAAGAAACAATAGTACATCCGCAAAAAAACTTTTCTTGCTTAAAAAAAGAAAGTAAAAAAAATCACCGATTAATTAATTCTTTTGACGGAAGATCTGTAAGTTTCCACCTTAATAAAAAATAACATAATTTTAAGGCATGAAATAGCCAACTACCAAAGAACACAAAATGTGACGAAGGTATAAGTTGGCGTATTCCATATGACCGCTTTAAAACAAATAATATTTACATATGAAAATTTACGATAAACTGAATGAAAAATTTCATTCTATAGGACAAAATACAGATGTCCATTTAGAAGGATTATTGTATGCTAAACCCATGAATTACTGGGATTACATCCACACCGATGCATTATTAAATTTACAGATACAACGAACCACTTTGCCCGACGAAATGGTTTTTATTATGTATCATCAAATTAACGAACTGCTCTTTAAAATGATTTTATGGGAAATTGAGCAAGTGGCTGACAAAACAGAACTTACTTCTCCATTTTTTTCTGAAAGATTAGATCGAATTAGTAGATACTTTGACATGCTTTCTTCCTCTTTCGAAATTATGGGCGATGGCATGGAAGTAGAACAATACATGAAATTTAGAAATACGCTAACTCCTGCTAGTGGGTTTCAAAGTGCTCAATACCGAATGATTGAATTTTCTTCCACAGAATTGATTAATCTTATTGATATTCGTTTTAGGGCAACCATTGACAGAAATACTCCTTTTGAGCATGCTTTTGAACATTTGTATTGGCAAGCTGCTGGTAAAGACTATGCCACTGGAAAAAAATCTACCTTACTTACGCTTTTTGAAGAAAAATACAAAAACGATTTTATTGTATTTATGCAAAAGTACAACACCCTCAATTTATGGTCTAAATTTAAATCGTTGCCCACAGCAGCACAAAAAAATGTAAAGTTGGTGAACTCTATGCGACATTACGACCATACCGTTAATGTTTTGTGGGTGATGGCACATTTAAATGCTGCAGCTAAATATTTAGAAAGTGGTGAAAAAGCTGTTGAAGCAACTGGTGGTAGCGATTGGAAAAAATACATGCACCCTAAGTACCAAAAAAGAATCTTTTTTCCAGCATTGTGGAGTGAAAAAGAATTAACCGAATGGGGAATTACCAACTTAGAAGGTCACCTAATTTTGGAAACAGTATAAAACAAAAAACCTCGAGCGCATTTGTAATGCGTTCGTATATCAACTAACTAATTTTTTCAATTTCTAACAATCCACTACCATCAGTATAGTCAATTGCACTACTGTAAATATAATCAAAAGCATTAAACACTATGACTTGTTCAACTGGATTGTTATGTATATAATTCAAACGTTGATCCATCATTTTATTTGTATCTAACAAAATAGGATGATTTCCATCTTGCCAAACTTTATAATATTTGTTTCGTTTTGTTTGTTCTGCAGCTTCAGAAAATAACGCTAACATCCATTCTTTTCTACTATCATTTCCTGATTCTATTTCCTCAATTATTTTTTTAGAAGTAAATTTCTTAAAATCTCTCATAATTGATGATAAATCTTCTTTTTCGGAACTTACAATTAAATGCAAATGACTACTCATGATACACCATGCATGAATTTTCAATCCTTTTTGTTCTTGACAATGCTTTAATGAGTCTAAAATAATTGAACAGTATTGGCTTTTCGTAAATACATCTACCCAACCAATTATTGTTGGCGTTACAAAATAAATTCCGTTTTTATCTACGAATTTGTATTTCTCAGACATCAGATAAGTTAATAAAACTGCATGACAAATGTTTGATTTTGTGTATTAATTAGGTTAGGTTCGAACGCATTACAAATGCGCTCGAGTCTAAGTGTGTAGTGGCAACTACAAAATCTACATTTAATCAGCCAAAACTAAAGTAGGCAATTTTGCTTGTTTTACTAGTGATTTCGAAATACTCTTATGAAATAATTTTTCCAAAAAACCTCTTTGATGAGCAACAACTACCAACAAATCAAACTCTTTTTTATCGATGTATTCTAAAATTCCATCTTCCACTTCTTCTTCATTTCTAATGTGAAAAGGATGGTATTTGGCATCAAATTTTTCATCGAAATTGGCTGCTTTTAATCGTTGTAATTTTTTATTAGCCTGTTCATCTCCATTAACAATATATAAAAAATCGATGGTCGAATCTGTTTTTATGGCGATTTCTTTTAAAGGATTAAACAATTTTTCTTCTCCCGATTCCATTAAATCATTAGCAACAACAATGTGTTTAGGAAAATTAAGAGTTCCTTTAGCAGGCACAGCAATTATTGGTGTTTTAACAGTGCCTATTAATGCTGCTGTATTACTACCTAAAAGATTTCCAATAAACCCAGAAGCACCAGTAGTACCCATCACTATTAAATCTATCTGATGCTCTTTACATACACTTTGTATAGCGTCTACTACCAATCCTAAAGTGCTGATGGCATTAAATTTAATGTTGGAGTAGTTTAATTTAAGATATTTCACTTGCTCTTTCAGTTCCTTTTCGGCATCTTCTTTCATTTGAAAATTCATATTTATCAAAGCCCCTTCATAATCTCCTAAATTGGGGATGTGGAAACTGTTTAATAAAATAATTTCTGCATTTAGTGTTTGTGCCAATTGAATGGCATAATCTCTTGCTTTGTTGGCTGTTTCAGAAAAATCGGTAGGTACTAAAATTTTTTTCATAATCAATAAATTTAATAAGTTACCAAATTTAACGATAACAAATTCAATTCCCTATGATGATAAACATAAAATGAAATAAATTTTAGAAAAGATATTACTTTTTAGTGATTTTATTAAAAACAAAACTTCTCTTTCGAGAAGTTTTGCTTTGCAGAGAGGAAGAGATTGCTCCGCTTTGCTGCGTGATCTCTAAAGGGAGAGTGTCAAACAAAACTTGTTACACAAGTATTTTCTTTTTTCTTCACTTGAACAGAAACGAGTTTCAGTTCTGTTCAAAAAAAGAAAAACTTCTCTTTCGAGAAGTTTTGTTTGCAGAGAGGATGAGATTCGAACTCACGTCCCGATTTCTCGGGAACACGCTTTCCAAGCGTGCGCCTTCAGCCACTCGGCCACCTCTCTATTTAATAAGGATGCAAGTTTACTAAAAACTATTAATTAAAGTTTGTTTTCAGGATTATTTCATATTCCTAGCTGGATTACCTTGTTCAAAATCAGGATTACTTCGTGATCCTAAATTGCTCCGAAGTCTAAATGGAAAGATTGAACGCTTCTCGTTCTAATTTTTTTTATTAAAAGTGTTCGTTCAAATAAATTTGACTCCACTTTTAATAAAAAAACCTGCACGATGTGCAGGCTTTCCATTCTTTAGTGATCGCGCTAGGATTCGAACCTAGGACCGTCTGCTTAGAAAGCAGATGCTCTATCCAGCTGAGCTACGCAACCATTTTTATGGTTCAGTGGCGAAGTTACCTGTCCGACGTAGTAAAACGAAGGCGGAAGCTACGCAACCAATTTTTTAAAATTACTTAAGGTGAATTTCAAACCTTAAACTGTTTTCATTAAAACAAGTCAATAAAAAAACCCAACTTTCGTTGGGCTGGTCGGGGTGGCAGGATTCGAACCTGCGACCTCCTCGTCCCAAACGAGGCGCGATAACCGGGCTACGCTACACCCCGAGATGTATTGTTTTTCGCGGGTGCAAATATAATTATTGTTTTTACTTTAGGAAACTATTAATAGTAATTTTTATTAATTATTCGTTAACTAGTGTTTTTTAAAGAAATTCGTTTCAAAAAATTTTACTCTTCGTTTTTTTTAAGTTCAATTGCTGCATTTTCAATTCCAAACCATTAGCTTTGTTCTACTTTTAATTTTCAAAAAAATGAACAAACAATTAATAGAATGTGTTCCTAACATTAGTGAGGGAAAAGATGAGGCAAAAATAAAAGCCATCACTTCAGTAATAGAAACCGTAGAAGGAGTAAAATTATTGGATGTTGATTCTGGAAAAGCAACCAACAGAACAGTTATCACTTTTGTTGGGGAGCCAAAACAAGTGATAGAAGCTGCTTTTTTAGTCATCAAAAAAGCAGCCGAACTAATTGACATGAGTAAACATACTGGTGCTCATCCTAGATTTGGTGCAACAGATGTTTGCCCTTTAGTTCCTATTAGTGGAATTACCATGGAAGAAACCGTAAAATACGCACATCAATTGGCAAAAAGAGTTGGTGAAGAATTAAAAATTCCTGTTTATTGTTATGAGTATGCTGCATCAGAAGAAAAAAGAAAAAACT
>CAYHWX010000121.1:0-10234 GCA_964360245.1 uncultured Vicingus sp. | reverse complement strand
GAAGCTTTAAATTGTATAGGATTTTTTATATTTTTAGAAACAAAACTTATCCCCTGAATTCCTGCATTATTTTCATTAAAAATGACCTCAATATTTCTACTGTTTAAATACTTTACAAAATCGGGTAATGTTTTGTTTTTCTTCAACGCCAAATTCACATTGTTTTTTAAAAATGACTTTTGTTGAAAAGGGTTATGTTCTATTTTATCTTTTTCTTTTATAAAAGAAGTGACCCTGAACCTTTCGGGAAGAGATTTTTCGCTAAAATAGTAGATGTTATCTTCTTTAGGGTTGTTTATTCCAAAAACAAAGCCTTTTTCGCCTTTTACATGGCGAATATACAACCCTTTGTTTTCGGTTACTTTAATAAATTCATCCATATTAGTTGAATTTATTAAGGAGTGATCCAGATAATCAATTAATTGACTTTTTAAAGAACTTTCTAATAAATTGTTATCGTGCAAATATTGTTTAAGCGTTGAGTAATTACTGCCAAGTAGAACTTCTAAATGAGAATTATTCATTTTTTCATTCCTCACTAAGGTTTCTACATCGCTGATTTTATCTAAAATAAAAGCTCTCTTTTCAGGGTCTTTCAAGCCTTTTAATAGTGCATTTTGTAAATTAAATTTTTCAATATTTAATACTTTAAGGCTTTCAGCTTTTTGATTTTTAGTGTAATTTGTTACTGTTAATTCATATTTAAGTTCAAATTCCCTAGCAATTTTTATACTGTCTTTTATATAAAAACTTCTCATTTTTTCATTATGTTTTCCTAATCCATCAATATTGGAAACAACAATGTGATAGTGTTGATGTTTTTTGTCGTTATGTTTATAAACTACAAATGGATAGCCTTCATATTCCATTTCTACTAAATAGTCATAAACAATAACCAAAGCTTTTTGTTCAGAGACAACATCATGATGATTAAAATTGATGGAAATATCATGCCCTTTATTCTGTACATGATTATTTTTCTCCCCTACCCTAGTTAAATAATCAATAATCCCTAATTTATCCCTTAAACCAAAAGAGGAAAAAACAAGTTTCGCTTTATCATCACGGACTTTGTTCTCATGGTAATTTATTATTCCATTGTATTGGCTTAAGCCGGAACTAATTTTAGTAATCATTTAATTCATTAGGAATATCAATTGTTTTACTTTTTCTAATTCCAACGATAACTTTTCTTTTTCCTCTGCAGTAACCAGTTTAGAAAAATTCATTTTTATGGCGAGTTGATTAATATTATTTCCAATTTTTTTTAATTGAAAAAGAATTTCTTTGTTTGAATCGATTGAATTTTTTACCAACTCCTCTCTTGATTTATAATCTGCATCACCATACAAAATACATTTCTTCATGAATGTTCTTATATATTTTTCATCCGATTTATTAAAATAATCATGCAACAAAACATTATCTTTTTTATTAAATTTCAACGAATATGATTTATATTTTTTATCATATTTCTTCCAATCAATGTTATAATTTTTACTACTTTCTTCCATTCTTTAAAATTATGCAACCAGTGGGAGAATAATTTTTTTTCAAAATGCTCCGTCATTTTGCAAGTAGGGCGTTTTATTTGGGATTCCCAAAACGCCCTACTTGCGGAATTTTATTTCTTAGTCAAATATAGAATAAAATGTTTTACAATGAGTATAAAATTCATTTATCTTTGGCTTTAGGAAAAAAATGTTTGAATCATACTGATTTTTCTTAGCATTACATTTAAAAAGTTAATTTAATTTTTAATATTTATGGCTTAAAATACTTAATTATTAAATAAAAGTAAAAAGGTTCAAAAGTGCAAATGTACAAATGTACTTATGTACAAATGTGTAAATTCACTAAAGTATTAATGTATATACGTACATATATTAGTTTATATTTATATATGTATTGTTATATATGTGAATAATAGTATATATTATTAATTGTATAAACATTTATATATTACTTTATTATTATAGATGTATATTATTATAGTTATATAATAAAACATTTGTATTTTAAATTAAACTTATATACATTTGTTTCAAATAATTTTATATCAACCTAAATATTAAAAAATGAGTAAAGTCTTAATTATTGGTGGGCAAAAAGGAGGCACTGGTAAAAGCACTATAACTTCATTTATTGCTAATTATCTGGCTAACAATAGTTCTTTGAGGTTATTAGTAATAGATGCTGACGATATGCAGCAATCTTTGTTAAGTAAAAGAAATACCGAATTAGCCAACAACATATACACAGAAGATAAAGCACCCTATAAACTTATAGGTAGTTCATCAAAAAATGTAGCAAAATTAATTGATGATTATGATGATGTTTACGATATTATTATGGTGGATTTACCAGGTAATCTTAAGCAGGATGGTGTATTAGGGACGTACACATTGGCAAATTATATTTTATTCCCTATTCTTCCTGATTTTGTTAACTTGAATAGTTTCCTAAAGTTTTTAGAACTTTATAAAGAAGAAGTAATGCCTCTTCAACGAAAACTGAATGTTGAATGTAAAATAGCAGCATTTTTAAATAATGTCAATGTAAGGGGTGTGGAAGTTAAGGAACTTTTAGATCAACGAGAAAAATACAACGAAGTGATTCCTATTTTTGAAAATGTTATCCATCGTTCAGAAGTTACTTTCGGTAGAGAATTTAATACATATGATGAATATAAAAATAATAATTCTCCCGATAAATATGATGCTTTTTTAACTGAATTTTTAGAATTTATAAATTAATACTCATGGAAGATAAGAAAAAAACAAAATTTTCTGCTTTAATGCAATTAGAAAGCAACATTAAAAATAAAACAACAGAATCAACTAAATCTACCGAGCCAGTACCGAAAGGAAAACCCGCAATTATCACTGATGATGCACCAACAGTTCTTAATAAAGGAAAAAAGCAATTTCAAGATTTTTTTGAATCAACTTCTAAAACGAAAAACGCTGAAAAAATTACCATTGATACTGAAGTAAAAAACATCTTAAGTAGGCTTACCGTTAATGCTGAATGTTCAACAATGTCTTTATCTTCAAACATTTTAAGAGCTTGGATAGAAGATAATAAATTGAATATTGAAAAATTCTTACGGGAACAAAGTAAATTGAAATTTTGATAGGGTAGAAGTAGGGGGGGGAAAGAACCTTCGTATTAACGAAGGATCTTTTTAGTTTAATAAAGTGTTGAAACCTTACATATCATTAAACGCAGTATTGATGATTTCTTTTGCTGCTCGTCTTTTATTCCCCTTGCTACCTTGTTTTTGAATAGATTTATCTTTCTCCACCGCTAATTCTTTTACTTCATTTTTAACGTGTTCTAGTTCTTTTTTCTCTGATAATGGTTCGATGTGTAAGATAGTTGCTGTTGCAATCTTAGAATCGGCTGAAATGGCATTGTCTTTATCTAATTTTTCAATAAATTCTTGTGAAACAGGAGGTTTATTTTCTGCTAAAGCTGAAACCTTTTCGAAATCTTCTTGTTGAACGGCAACATACAACTCTTTTTCGTATTTACTTAATTTATCTTCTTTCAAAGCCTTATTGGAAAGTCCTTCATTTTCCTTATGATTAACAACCGATGTTGTGTTTTCTACTGCCCTATCATTTACATTTTTAACTTGCGAGGTCATTCCTGTAACTGATACTAAATTAGGAATACGCTTATTATCAATTACTCTTTTTTCTAATAATTCCTTTGCTTGTTCTTTAGTAAGGTCTTTGTAATTTTTAAATTTTAATCCTTTTTTATCCTCACTAATACTGATGGTAGCAACAAAATAACCTTGTTCTCCTAACATCACAACGCCAGGTACTTTGATTCCTGCTTGGAGTTGTTTTTTTTGATTTTCATCAAAAACATAACCACCCATTTCAAATTTATCTACTTCTGTTAATTTAATTTCATGTTGTGTCTTAATGGTTATGGTGTTTAATTCTTTATCTATCTGTAGAAAAAGATTTTCTCCATTGTAATTGACTTGTACTGCTTTTCCAACTTTAAGTGCTTCAATTTCCTCTTCTGTAAACTTTTTTTCTCCCACCTTAAGAGGGATGATAATTTCAGGTTGTTTAAATTTATAGAGTAGGCTGATTTTACCCTCCTTATCTATTTTTAACTTTATTTTTCCGTCTTTAATCGTACCATCGCTTAATTGAATGTTTTCTTTTAAAGTCGAATAGTTGCCATCAATTAATAAATCAATGTCTTGTTGGCTAAATTTAATGTCGGTTTCGTTAAGTTTTTTCACTAACTCCTCCTGGTTGATTTTTTGTAATTCATTCATAATTATATCATATTTAGGGATTTACTTAATTACGTTTACTTATTCATGTTACTTTTATTTTATATACAATCGTTTTAATGGTTATAAATTCGGGTTCATAACCCATTTTCCTTTTAGGATGTTAAAAACCCATTTACTATAACCCTTATCCTTTAATTTATTATTTTTTATGGCAAATTATAAGAGATGCGGAAACATTTTCTGAATATCTTTTTTATGAGTAACATCGTTGCCATAATCTGCAATTTTATCAATCCAATCAGAATCGAAATTTCCGATTAAATGAGATGATTCAACAATTGCAAAATTTTTCTTTTTGGCTTGATCTTCCCATTCCCAAGCAACATAACCAATAAAATGACCTGCTTTTGGAACTAATACTACTCCAGCTATTGCCTTTCCATTAATCATTGAATAATTGTTTGTTTTTGTCTTTATAGAATCCATTTTTTGTAAGATATTTCTTCCTGCATACTTTGTAAAATTGAAAATTACTACGCAAAAATAGGCTTTTAAGAAATTAATGAAAAAAAAATTATATATACTACCGTATATTTTTAAATTCTTTTACATTTGCCACGTTTAAGCCCTAAACATAAAATATAGTGATTAATAAAACAATGCTCATTGTTGTGTTTATTATTTTGGATTGCCCATTGTTTGCTGTGGGATTTCAAAATAATTCAAATTCAAATGATATAGCCGGATTAAGAGGTCTAATAGATGTTTTGGTTACTATTGGTCTTGGAATAGGTTTTATTAGCATACTCCTAGATCTAATCCGCAAAAACAACATCACAATTCGTTTAATTTTATTTTTAGTGGCTCTTGCAATTTATATAATTATAAGAACTGCTTTTTTTAGGTGAAAAACTAGCTATGTTAATTTTAATAATAGGAGGTAGTTGGATTTTAATTGTTGTGTTAGCTGTCTTATATCAAAAGAATAAAAAAATAACGAAGGTTATTGCCAAGAAAAAAAGTAAAGAAAATAGTCCAGTACGTAGGGCAAATGATTTGAGTGTAGCAGCAGAAGAGGTGGACACAATTATAGATTCAGGTAATTTATCCATCATGATACAATGGAATAAAAATGATGAAGTTAACCCTGATTTGCTTTTTGATTTAGAAGAGGATATTCAAGAGGTTGTGTACCGTAAAAACAGGGGAGAAGGGGTAAGTTTAAAAAAAGCAAAAAAAACACTAACAAGTACAATCAATTATAATAACTATATAAATTTAATCCATAACTAATTTTAAGAACATGAAAACATTATTAAAAACTACATTATTCGCTTTATTTATATTTTCTGTAAATATGGCTTTCTCTCAAATATCATGGGGAACTGTGACAAGTGAAGTTAATACTGCTGAAACAAATTTTAAAGTGATTATTAAAGTTGTTGCAGGGTTAGTTTTGGGGGTTGGCTTTGTTTACTTGTTGTGGAGTAAGATTTCTGGCAAAAGTGATAGCAATGATAAATTAATTGGTGTTGGGGTTGCTATTGCAGCTTATCTTGTTGCTATTGGTTTAGGCTTATTTTAAAATGGCTACCACAGATAGATATAAGACCATCCGGAACCTAAATAAAGAAATTACTTTTATGGGATTACCTGCTGGGTTTTGGTTGGTTTTTACAACGGTATTGCTGCTGGCTATTATTGTAATGAAAATTTGGTTTTTAATCGTTATCCCTTTTCTCTTATACGGTGCAACTAAACTTGAAAAATTACAGAAAGAAAGTACTCCAAATTTTATTAAAGGAATAACCGATTTTAAGAATTTGAAAAAAACTTATCATGATAAAAGAAATGTGTTTAAATACTTATGAACGTAACTGATTATAGTAAAATATTTCCAATTCAAGATATAAAAGGAAATTACATTATTAATGGCAATGGAGATATTACTATCGGTGTAAAAATTTCACATAAAGCAGTTTTTGCGTTGAGTGAAGAAGAATTACAAGTTGATATTACTCAATACATAAATTTATTAAAGTCTTTACCCGAAAACACTGTTTTTCATAAGCAAGATTTTTATTTTACTGGAGAGTTTTACGATAATTATATCATTGATAGTGTGATTACCATTAAACGAAATAAACATTATTATAAAACTAAACCCATCAGGAAACACACCTCTGTTGTTTATTTAACTTTTGTCACACAAACCAATAAAAAAAACAACAGCCTTTATGGTTTAAAAGATTATATTTTTGCTAAGCCTTTTAATAAATTGGATGAAGTAGTATCAAAATTAGAAAGAGAAACAGAATCTTTTATCAATAATTTAAAAACGATAGATTCCATTAAAAATGTAGAGCTTCTTAATAAAGAACAATTAAAGCAATACATTTATAAATACAATACTTTAGACCTTAAGGAAGATGATGTGATAATAGGAACTATTCCAGGTATTAGTATTAACGATAAAAATTTTAAGATAGGAAATAAAAATGTTGGAGTAATAACACTCTTGGAAGAAGGTAACGAAACGTATTTATCCAAAAAAGCAAAAAGTCCAAATCCTTCGTTGTTCGAAAATAAGAATGATTATCCTGAAGCGATGAATTTGTTTAGTTCAATGCTTTTTCCTTTATCCATCGGATTACCTATTGACCACATTATCAATACGGTTATTTTTATTAAAGACAATGATTTCTTAGTGAGAGATTTAACTAAAGATAATATGTTTTTAAATGTATTGTCTTCATCAGGTTTAGGGGTTGCTATTAGCAAGAAAAATGCATTAAGTGTTTATAAAGAAGCTCTCCAAGAATTTGGCGAAAAGGGTTGCTATTTTGATATGAACATTATCTTATTCAATGAAGACCAATTTTTACTGGATAAGTGGATGGACATTACTACTTCAACTTTTAAAAATATCAACTCCTGTGTTCCATTAGTAGAAAATGTTACTTCTTTTGAAATTTTTTGGGCAAACATTCCCGGTAATGCAAATTTTAATTTGCGAAAAAAGTTTTCTATTGTAGATGTGGCTGCTTGTTATTTGCCTAGGGAATCATTTATTAAATCAGATACTGAGGGGTATTTTTGTGTGGATATTTTTGGAAATCCTATTGTAGAAAATTTATTGTTTTCAGATTCTACTTCTAATAAAAATGTAGTAGTATTTGGACCATCAGGGTCAGGTAAAACAAATTGGTTGTGTTGGTTTATTGACAACAATATTAACAATCATCATGATGTGGTTATTATTAATGTGAAACCTGATTATGTTACCCATTGTAGTTTACATCATGGTATCTATGTGAATACTGCTGTAGAAGAATACAAAGGGATCAACCCTTTTTACACCTATAAGGTGGCTGATAAATGGGTGCTTAATGCAGAAAAGGCAACTCTAATTAAAGCCATTATTTCCCATATTTGGAAGAAAAAAGAACGGTTAACCAATGATGAAAGCTCTGTATTATCTGAACTTATAGAAAAGTATTTTGATTATGTCAATCAGCAAAATATAGAAATACCTACGTTTTATACTTTTTACGATTTTATTGATGTATATGCTAAAAACATTAAAGAAGAAACAAAACTCTTTTTAAATTTTGCTTCTTTAAAAATGGGATTAAAACCTTTTTTTGATGGTGCATATAAAGACATATTTAGTGTAAAAACTCCTATAGATTTATTGAAAGAAAAATATGTTGTTTTTGATTTAATGGCAGTTCTTAAAGATGAAATTTTGTTTGATGTTTATTTGTATTATGTCATAGAATTTTCCATGTCAAAAATAGTGGTTAATAAAAATTATGGTCGCTTTACAAACATTATACTGGATGAATGTATTGATTCCATGAAGGGGCAGGGTGGAGATTTTGTTGGGGAACAATTTAGGAAAATCCGTTCTATGAATGGTTCCATGGCAATATGTACACAAGGTATTTCTTATTTAGATGCTGTAAGCGATTTAGTTAAGGATTCCATTAAAACCAATTGTGATATCAAGGTATTATTAGACCATTCCACCGCAACATCAGATTTTCCTAAAATACAAGATTATCTTTCATTATCAGACAATGAAATGTTAATGCTTGGTTCAATGATTAAAGGGAAGCATTATCGTCAATGGTTTTTGAAAAAAGGGATAGATAATGCTAAGATTTTACGAAATGAAAATTCAGAGTTCAGTAATGCTGCATATTCTACTTCTCCAAAAGACGTAAAGGCGATTGAAGTAGAAGTAGAGAATCTAAGACTTAAAGGAATTGATAACACAGAAATAGCACTAACTAATTTTATAAATAATAAAAATAAATAAAATGAAAAAACATATACAATTTATCATAATAATAGTGTTAACGGTATTAATACCAATTAATACAGGAAAAGCACAAATTTTGGATGGTTTAGGGGCTGCAAACACAGATACCGCAGCAAACACAACTATTATGGTAACTCAATTATCATCTTTAGCAGTCTTAATTGAACAAATGGAAGAAGCAGGTAGGGTTGTAAAGGAAGCTCTTAAAATTGTTAAGGTTGCTGAGCAAGTACAAGAAGCTATTAAATTGACACAATTGATAGAATCTACTATATGTACTATGCAAGAATATGAGTTCTATTTACAGTTTGCTTTAAAAAATGACTGTTTAGTAAAATTTGATTTTGAGTTGATTAACAGTAAGTTTAGTTACACAACAAACATCATCAATATTGCTGTAACTGCTGATAATTTGTTATCATCAGGAGAACGTATTAATTCCATTAAAGACGCAATTATGATGTTGGAAGGTGCTATGCAAAAAACCAATGAATTTAATGAAAAAATGAGAATACCCATAAAAAGAATGATAATAGAAGATTATCGAAAAAAACAAATGAGTGGTTTAGCGAATATTAGTAGATATTAAATAAAAATGAATTACTTAAAATATTTCACACTACTAGTTGTATTCTTATTTCTTTCTAATACAATTGCTTCTGCTGCTCCAACAGGAGAAAACTTTATTCGTGATATGATAAACACGAATATGATAGATAATATTACCATTACTGCTGTGGATAAAGTTGTGGAAGTGGCTTGGGTAATTTTAATTATTGTTTTTGGAATCACTTTTGGTTTTGGGTATATTACTTGGGGTATTAAATCTTTACTTGGTAGAACTACTGAAGGATTTATGAATATGGAGGGTTTGTTTTATGCGTTATTTATTATGGTTCTACTTGGTATGTATCCTGTGATTATTAGGACTCTTTCTAGTGGTATAGATTATGTCAACCAAATAACGGTATTAGATAGTAACTCAAAGCACTTATTATCTACAGCTCAAAATATGGCTGACCCTAATGAAGAAGTCGAAGCTTTAATAGATGCTGCAAATAACTCTACCGATCCTATGAAAAAAGCTGCTGCTATTAGAGAAATGGATAAACAAGGTATTAATGAAGATACAGGAAAAAAAGAATTAGATGATTCTTCCTGGTATGAGCAAATAGCAAGTTATTTAAACCCTAGAAATTGGATAACAACCATCTTTTATGGTATGGGTAAAAGTATTACTTTTCTAATTCGCGGGGCTATACTTCTATTTACTTATTTTTATTTAAAAGCCCTTTTTATTTTGGGCCCAATTGCTTTTGCCTTTGCTGTATACTATGGATGGAAAGACATTATTACAGAATGGTTAAGCCATATTTTACACACTGGTTTGGTTTTTACCACTATGAACCTTCTTGATTATTTTTATGCGTATGTATTTGAAGCTCGAATTAATTCTGGTCAAATAACAATTCAAGATGTAATGGATGTTAATAGTGGAGAAGGTGTAATGAGTGAAATATTAATAAATCTGTGCTTTATTGTTCTTTATTTAAGTGCTTTTAAATTAACAAAAGTCTTTTTGCCTCGCAAAGGGGCAGGAGCAGGGATTGTAGGTAAAGCTCTTGGAATAGGAGCTGCTG
>CAYHWX010000120.1:0-10421 GCA_964360245.1 uncultured Vicingus sp. | reverse complement strand
GTTACCGGACCTTTCAAACCAGAACACTATAGGTATTAATATTTTTTTTTGATAGTTCAAAGCCCTAGCGAAAGTTGGGGCTTTTTTTTAATTAAAAATCCTTAATTCATTACCATCAAAACTAGTTTGATATTGTTTTAAAGGTAAATTAGCTGGACCTTGTGTTACAGAGCCATCTGTTAATATAAATTTAGAGCCACAACAATCGTCAAAACCAGTAATGTTGTTTGCTTCTACAGAAACCAATGCACAGCTGTTACTAGAATCGTAAGTACAATGCCTATCGTAAGCTTTAAATGCGTCATTAGAAGCTCTGTAGATGATGATTCCTCTAGAGCCACCGTTAATATACGTCCAACCACCAGGGACTGTTAACATATTATAGGCTGGGTCGTTAATGTGAATGATTACATTTACAGCGACTAGTGGAATATTTGAATCGTTGTTTTTTGAACAACCAAAAAACACAAAAGGAATTAAAAAAATATAATACCAATTTTTTACCATTCAACGCAATTTCTGGATAAAATTAGTAAATTCGGGTTTATAAAATCAAAAAAGATAAATGAGGACATTCAAATATATACTCACAATAGCATTAATTAGTGTATCGATTACTGTTTTTTCTCAAGAAACAAAGGTGGTAAAAAACCGAAAAAAAATATTAGAAAAGCAAGAACAAGAGAAGGAGAAGGCACAAGAAAAATCAATTGAGGAAGGTAAAAAGAGGCACCTTAACATTCAAACTAAAGAAACAAAAAAAAGAATGAAAAAAAATGCTAAAAAAACGCAAACTGCAAATAATAGAAGACAAGGAAAGAAAAGATCTTTTTTTGCTAGAATATTTGGTGCAAAATGACAAAAATAACAGCCATAATAGTTGATGATGAGTATCTTGCAAGGGAAAACTTAAGGATGCTTTTAGCTGATTATTGTCCAGAAGTAGAAATAGTAGGAACAGGAGAAAATATAGAAGAAGCTCGTCAATTGATAGCAGGTAAAAAACCAGATGCAGTTTTTTTAGATATTCGAATGCCAAGCGGAGAGGAAGGATTGGAATTGTTGGATGATGTTCCAACAAATAACTTTCAAATTGTATTTGTAACGGCTTTTAAAGAGCATGCGATTAGAGCTTTTAACATCAATTCTATACATTATATTTTGAAGCCAATAGATATTGATGACTTAAAAGAAGCGGTGTCCAAATTATTGAATTATAAAAAACTATTTTCTCAAGATTCTTCCAACCTAGAAACCTATATCGAATCTATCAAAAATTTTTCTACAGCTATTCATTATCAAAATGAGTCGAATAAAATTACGGTTTCGCACATAAAAGGGATAAAAATAATCGAAGATAATTCGATTTTATACTTAGAAGGAGATGGAAATTGTACTAATATTCATTTTGTAGATGGCACCTCTTTTTTTGATACCCGTACGTTAAAAATATATGATGAAATTTTAAATTGTAAAAAGTTTTTTAGAGTTCATAAAAAGTACATCATTAATCTAAATCACTTAACCGATTATCTTCATGAAGATGGTTTTTTTGCTAAAATGAAAACAGGAATTAAATTGCCAGTTTCTCGTGCTCGAGTATCAGAATTTATCAAAACCATCAAAGCTTTATAACTGTTTAATTGCCAAAATGTGCCATTAGATTTCTAAACATAACCGTTTAGTAGTTGATGTATTACCGTGAAATATTTTTGTATAAATTTAAGTGCACTAAAACTTAATCTTATGGCTACTAAAACAATTATTATTGACGACGAAGAGCATGCTCGCGATAATCTAAAACTAATTATTGAAGATTATTGTCCAGATTTAGATATTGTTGCGGAAGCAGGTTCGGCTGAAGAAGCGAGAGCACTAATAGAAATACATCAACCACAATTATTGTTGTTAGACATTAACATGCCTAACGAAGATGGATTTGAATTGTTAGACTCTATTCCCAACAAAAATTTCTCAGTTATATTTATTACAGCACACAATCAGTTTGCTTTAAAAGCTTTAAAAGCTGGTGCAATAGATTATTTAGAAAAACCAATAGATATTGAGGAGTTACAACTGGCTGTAGGTAAAATAACTAATTCGAATGTTAGAGTTGGAAATGTAGATTATAAAATGATGAAAAGTTTATTAAATGAATATAAATTCAATAATAAATCAGACATCATCGCTGTGCCAACGCTTAGTGGTTATGAAATTATTAAAATTGAAGACATCATTTATTTTGAAGCCGATGAAAGTTATACAAGAATATTTTTAACAAAGGGAAATAAACTAATCAGTAGTATGACTATCGCTCGGTATGAAAAGGTGCTAGACGAAAATATTTTTTTTAGAGTTCACAAATCATATATCATCAACACAAGACATCATTTAAAAGAATTTAACAGGCACGATGGTAATGTTGCTATTATGGATTCAGGAATTTCTATACCGGTTTCTAGAAGAAAATTGACAGGATTTATTAATGCCATTAAAACTTTTTAAGAATACCTGAATGATTAGATTTTTTTCTTCTTTGGTTGTGCTTTTTATTGCTACAAAAGCATATACTCAACAATATAATTTCATCAATTATAGTATAGAAGATGGGTTGGTTCAATCCCAAATTCAATCCATTTGTCAAGATAATGATGGCTATATATGGATTGGAACATTAGGAGGGTTATCAAAATTTGATGGTATCAATTTCGAAAATTATTCTACCGATAATGGTTTATTAAACAATCAAATTGATGCCGTTTATAATGATAAAAAAGGTAGGATTTGGTTAGGAACACAAGGTGGTGTTTCAGTTTACAATGGACATTCTTTTGATAATTTTAAATTCAAAAAAGAATTAAGCGAAAATTTTGTTTTATCAATAACAGAAGATATAAGTGGTAATATCTGGTTTGCTACAGATGGAGGAGGTATAGTATATCTGAAAGACACAACTTTCAATTATATCAATTTGCCTAATGGTTCAGACAATAATTACGTAAGACACATTTATGCAGATCTAAAAAACAATAAATGGTTAGCAACTAGAAATGGAGTTTCAATAATAGATTCAAAATTTAATATAAAAGATACTATTGAAAATGTAAATGCTACACAAGTTTTTATAGATAAAGACGAGAGTGTTTGGTGCTCTACATTTGGTGATGGTGTTTTTCATCTTATCAAAAATCGTTGTGTTAACTATTCAACAGAAAATGGTTTGATTAGTAACCATATCAGAGCTTTCACCAAAAGGCTAGATGGTTCAATTTGGTTTGTTTCCAAAAATGGAATTTCTAAATTTTATAAGAATAGGTTTAAAAGTTTTACTAATAAAGATGGATTAACTGATAACAATATTAATTGTGCGATTGAAAGCCATTATGGCAATCTTTTTTTAGGTGCTGATGGTGGAGGGTTAATAAAATTTACCAACGAAAATTTTGTTAGTTACACCCAAGCAGATAGTATAAGTAGTAATGTTATTATGTCTATTATTGAAGATAAAGAAGGGAAAATTTGGTTATCAACTTATGGAGATGGAATTAGTGTAATAGATAAAAATAGTTACCAACATTACACAACAAAAGAAGGCTTAGGAAATAACACAGTTTGGTGTAGTTTAATTAGTAAGGACAATCGAATTTGGTTCGGAACTTCTAACGGATTTTCAGTTTTTGATGGGCTTCAATTTAAAACCTACAGCACCGAACAAGGATTAAACGCTAAAAAAGTATATGCATTAAGAGAAGATAATCAGGGTAATATATGGATTGGAACAAAGGAAGGATTGTCTGTTTTATATGTAACACAAGATAGTATTTATAACTATAAAGAGATAGCAGGTATTAGTAGAAATATTCGTTACATCTATAATGAAGATAATGTTGCAATATGGTTTTGTTCATCGGATGGTTTGTTTCGTTATGATAAAAAAAATCATACTGCAAAAAAATTCGATGTTTCCAATGGACTTCCTGATATTAGTGTAATGTGTATCACCAAAGATAGAAACAATAGGTTGTGGATTGGAACCAGTAACGGCTTAGTGATTTACAAAGACAATCAATTTGCAACAATAAAAATTCCTGATAATTACGCTTCTAATAACATCAATTTTTTACAATTAGATAACTTCGATTATTTATGGATAGGAACCAACTACGGACTTTATCAATTAAATATTGCTAAAAAAGAAACCTTTATAGAAACCGATTTTATCAGGTATTCGAATTTAGATGGGTTAAAAAGTTTAGAATGTAATCAAAACGCATCATTTATTGACAGTAAAAATAATTTATGGTTTGGAACTAGTTATGGTTTAATGAAACATTCATTAACAAGAAAAAATTCTACTACCACCTTACCTCAAGTGCTGATTAAAGGAATTAGATTATTTTTCGAAAAACAGGATTTAACTAAATTTTCAAAAGGAACCGATGAAAAAACAAAGCTTCCAAATCAATTAGTTTTAAGGCACAATAAAAACCATTTAACATTCGATTTTGTCGGAATTTTTCACACAAGCCCCGATAAAGTGAAATACAAGTTTAAACTGGATGGTTTTGATGATAATTGGCAACCCATAACAACTTCAACTTTTGTAACCTATTCTAACATTCCATTTGGCGATTTTACTTTTCAACTTTCTGCTACAACAGATTTAAAACATTGGACAAAACCTGTTCAATTTTCTTTTACTATAAAACCTCCTTTTTGGTTTACTTGGTGGTTTTATTTATTGTGTTTGGTTAGCTTGACAACACTAGTTTGGCTAATTGTTAATCGGAGAAAACAAATTGAAGAACGAAAAAGAGCTACTCAATTAATAATAGATAAATCAAAAATGCTCATTTTGGAGCAACAAGCATTGAATGCGAGTATGAACAGACATTTTATTTTTAACGCATTAAACTCCATTCAATATTACATTAACAGACAAGATAAAGTAGCCGCCAATAAATACCTCTCCAGCTTTGCTAAATTAGTTCGGAAAAACTTAGACAGTTCGTTGGTGAATGAGATTTATTTAGATGATGAAATTGAACGAATAGATTTGTATTTGAAATTGGAAGAAATGCGGTTTCAAGATAAATTTAGCTATCAAATTAATGTAGATAAAAGTATAGAACCACAAACTATCAAAATACCTTCTATGTTGCTTCAACCATTTATAGAAAACTCTATTTGGCACGGAATTTTGCCCACTAATAAGCATGGAAATATTACAATTGATGTTTTAAAACAAGAAGATCAACTAATTATCAATATTATTGATGAGGGGATAGGAATAGAAAAAAGTTTAGCTGATAAAAAAGATAAACTACAACAACATCAATCTAAAGGAATGGAACTAACCAAAGGAAGAATGGAATTAATTAGTAAAATATCTCATAAAGATTGTTCCATTGATGGTCCTTTTCAAATTTATGATGAAAAGAAGAAAATTGCTGGCACTAAAGTTTCAATTATACTAACTTTATAGTCATAAAAAAAGTTATGCAAATAAAAAATATAATAAAAATCTTGGAAGACTTTGCTCCGCTATCCTACCAAGAATCATATGATAATTCTGGTTTAATTATTGGCAATTTTGAGGAGGAGGTTACAGGTGTGTTAATCTGTTTAGACTGTGTGGAGGCTACTCTAGATGAGGCAATAGAAAATAATTGCAACTTAATAATAGCACATCATCCTATTGTTTTTAACGAATTAAAAAAAATAAACGGAGTAACTTATATTGGACGTGTAGTTATTAAAGCCATTAAAAACAACATTGCTATTTATGCTGCTCATACCAATTTAGATAATGCATCAGGTGGTGTAAGTTTTAAAATAGCTGAACAATTGGGATTAATCAACTGCAAAGTGCTACAACCCAAGAAAAATTTATTTCACAAAGTAGTAACTTATTGTCCAATTGATTATGCCGAAAAAGTAAGACAAGCACTATTTGATGCTGGAGCCGGACACATAGGAAATTATGATAAATGTAGTTATAATGTAGAAGGAATGGGAACTTTTAGAGGATTAGCTGGAACTAAACCTTTTGTTGGAAAAGTGGAAGAATTACATCAAGAAAAAGAAATAAGAATAGAAACTGTTGTGACTTCGCACCTACTTCAAAAAGTAATAAAAAATATGATAGCAGCACATCCTTACGAAGAGGTTGCTTATGATGTTTATCAATTAGCCAATACCAACCAAAATGTTGGAAGTGGAGTAATTGCTGAATTAGAAACAGCTCAAAACGAAGAAGATTTTTTAAAACAACTAAAAATTAAATTAAAAACTAATGGTATCAGGCACACTAATTTATTAGGGAAAAAAATTAAAAAAGTAGCCATTTGTGGTGGCGCTGGTAGTTTTTTATTAAACGATGCCATTGCTGCAAATGCTGACATTTTTATTACTGGAGATTTTAAATACCACCAATTTTTTGATACCCAAAATCAACTAATTATTGCTGATGTAGGGCATTATGAAAGCGAACAATTTACTTGTGAATTAATTTATGATGTACTTATTAAAAAAATTCCTAATTTTGCCATTCGTTTGACGAAAATAAATACAAACCCAATAAATTATCTATAAAATGGCTAAACAAGAAGCGACAATAGAAGAAAGATTAAGAGCGTTGTATGAATTACAAGTAATAGATTCTACTATTGATAAAATTCGTACAGTTAGAGGAGAACTTCCATTAGAGGTTCAAGATTTGGAAGATGAAGTGGAAGGTCTTAGTACCCGACTGGATAAGTTAACTAATGAAATTGAAGATCTTTCTATTGAAATATCAAACAAAAAAAATGGAATTAAAGATGCTAACAATCTCATAAAAAAGTACTTAGAGCAACAAAATAAAGTTAGAAATAATAGAGAGTTTGATGCAATTACAAAAGAAATTGAATTCCAAAATTTAGAAATTCAATTAGCAGAAAAGAGAATTAAAGAAGGAGAATTTCAATTGATTTCTAAAAAAGAAAAAGTATTGGAAGCCAAAGAATATTTAGACGGCAGGAAACAAGATTTAGACAACAAAAAAAGTGAGTTGGATGAAATTACTCAAGAAACTCAAGAAACAGAAGGAAAGTTGTTAAAAAAATCTGAAAAAGCTGAAAAAATTATTGATGACAGATTGATTAAAGCATACAAAAAAATTAGAGGAAATGCCAGAAACGGATTAGCAGTTGTTACTATACAAAGAGATTCTTGCGGTGGTTGTTTTAATAAAATTCCACCACAACGACAATTAGACATAAAAAACCACAAAAAAGTTTTAGTTTGTGAACACTGTGGAAGAATTTTAGTGGACTCTTCTTTTGACCCTAATTTTAAAGAACACGTGGAAGAAGAAAAGAAAACAAAAAGAAGAGTTTCTAGAAAAAGCAAAGTTGAAGAAGAACTAGATTAATTACTCTCCAATAAATATTCAAAAAATCGCTAGCAAAAATGTTAGCGATTTTTTTGTTTTATAAGCTACTGGTTACAATATTTAGAAATTAAAGAATAACCTTGTTCAATTCCTAATTCACCAGCTTTACTTAAATCTTTACAGGCTTGTTCCTTATTATCTAAAATTAATAATATCAATGCACGATTCAGGTAAGCTTCGGCAAAAGAAGATGATTTGTTGATGACTTCGCTATAATCTTCAATGGCTCCGATGTAATCTTCTTGTTGAAATTTGATGTAAGCTCGATTAAAATAAGCATAAGAATAATTTGGATTGATTTCAATACACTTGTTATAATCAGTAATTACTAAGTTTAAAGCATCTTTATTATCATTATCAGTTAGCTGATTAATTGTTAGGTACATCCTGTTGGCTTTGCCAAAATAGGTCATGTAGTTCTCAGGATCTAAACGCAAACTCGCATTAAAATCTAAGATAGCTTTATCAAATAATTTTAAAGAATTATAAACGATGGCTCTTTTTAAATACAACTCTCCATTATCGATATCACTATTTATTTTGCTATTAATCTGTTGTAATTTTTCATTTTTTAGTTCATCACTAATGTCCTCATCGGCTGTATTTAATAGAAAATATGCAGAAAAAGATTTATTTTTTTTATTCCAAGAATCAATAATACGTTTATCCTTGTTGGAGGCTAACAAACTGAGGTAAAAAGGAGGTACTAATGAAATTTGATTATTGGCAACTTGCTGCACATTTTTATTGGCGTTGTTGCCACTAAACGAAGTTACTTTAGCAATGTTTAACTCCTCATTTCTTTTTAAGCTATCCGAAATATTTAACTTGGTATTATTAATTATTTCTGCAGTTTGACTGTCTTCCTGTGCTCCTCTATAATCCCCCAACTGCTGTCTTAAAGATGACCTCAATTTGTAAGCATCAACAAAATCGGGATAATATTCTATTACTTTTTCAATGTCTTTTTTAGCAGCTTTTAGTTTTTTTTGTCGTTGGTAAATTAAGGCTCTGTTGTAATAAGCCAAAATGTTTTTTGGGTTCAACAATATTACTTTATTGTAATCTTCTAATGCATTTTTAAAAGCCTCTTTATCAGAATAAATTAATGCCCTGTTATAGTAAGCTGATGTTGAATTTGGAGAAAGTTCAATTACTTTATTTAAGTCTTTTAAGGCATCTTCTTGATGCTCAATTTTATTGTAAACCATAGCTCGTTGAAAATAGGCATAACTACTTTCGGGGTCTAAATGCAAGGCATAATTAATATCGGTTAGAGCAGAATCGTAGTGCAATAAATAATAATAAGCAGTTGCTCTCCTAATATAAGTATTGGGCTCAAATTTGTTGTTTTTGATGATGATATTAAAATCATTAATTGCTTCGTAATATTTTTCTAACCCTAACTTAGACATTCCTCTAACGATGTATAGCAGTTCTTTGTTAGAATGATATTTTAAAGCTTTCTCGCAATCGGCAATGGCATTGTTGTAATCTTGTAAATAATTATAAGTGGTGGAGCGGTTTAAATAAATTTCAGAATTGGTGGAGTCTATTTTTATGGCAGCATTAAAATCGCTAAAAGCACCTTCGTAGTCTAACAATCTATCTCTTAACGATGCTCTAATAATGTACGAATCAATGTGTCGTGGATTTAGTTTAATGGCTTCCGTAAAATCACTTTCAGCACCAATATAGTCACCTAATTCTAATTTAGCAAAACCTCTAAAATAAAAAGCTTCGTAATTGGGAGCATCATTGTTAATAACATCATTAAATTTTTCTATCGCACTTTTGTATTGTTTTTCCGAAAGTTCTAAACGACCAATAAGCAGTTTGTTTTCTTTTTTAACCTGTGCAAAGGTTGGTGAATTGGATAATAAATAGGAAATGAAAATGGAGTAAAATAATAAATAGGTAAACCGTTTCATGTACAAATTGAAAATATTAACAAAAAAACACAATTTATCTATTCTTACAGTAAAGAAAAAGTATTAAAACGTTAAATAAGTATAAATTATACGGAAAACGAGATAAATTGTCGAATTATCTTTTGGTCTAAAGTCGACTTCCCACTTCCGTCTTCGGACTTCGGTCTTCTTTATTTAAGCACGTAAGTGTAAATCATTCTTTTATCAGCCACCACCAAATTGGTTGTTTTATCGTTGTTGATATCGGCAATGCTAAACGGTGTACTTCCTAGCAATGGAAAGTTTTGTTCGGTTTTTCCTTCCTTGTTGATTAAATAAATTTGATTATCGGTTACAACTCCTATTTTACTCGATTTATCTGGCATTTTAAAGTAAAGTGGAGTTTGAGTAATTGCCGATTGAAACTCAGAACTGAAAATTTCTTTTTTATCTGCGTCAATAATTTTTAGCTGATTATTCCAGATAAAAACATAATCGTTGGAGTTATCATTGTTGTAATCAAAAAAGTTAAAAACTGCATTTTTGGGTACATTTTCAATGGTTATTACTTCTTTTTTATCATTCAAAAATAGTTTAACAACATTTCCTAACGTGTCGTAAGTAACCAAATAGGTTTTATTCAAATCGTTCCCCACTTTTAAATACACTTCATTGCTTAAAAAAGGTAATTTGTTTTCGATTTTTAGTCTGTCTTTACCAGATCTTTCAATCACTTTAACTTTTCCATTTTTTAATGGAACAACAATGTAATCTTTACCAGAAAGTGCAAAATTCCAAATTTTACTTGTTGCTGGACTTTCTGCCGAAATATATTCCCAACCATCCACTTTGTTTCCTTCTGCAGTGTAGTTGTAAACCATATTATTGCTACAGCCAATTAATAAACGATAGTTTTTATCGTTGGTATAATCTAAAACTGAAATTCCATTGCTGGCATCACTTGGTAATTTTATCGGGTAATTTCCCACATTATTACCATTTCGGTCTATTAAATAAATTTTAGATTTGGTATTAAAAAGCAATTGCAGCTTATTATTTTTGAAAATATCAATTTG
>CAYHWX010000119.1:0-10508 GCA_964360245.1 uncultured Vicingus sp. | reverse complement strand
AAGTTAATTGAACCTGCACTAGCACATATCGGACTTGGATTAGTCCATGCTGGATTAACATCTGGGTTTACTGTTATTATTTGTGCTAAAGTTTCTACGCATGGGGCTGTTCCTACTGTATAAGTTACAGTTTGTGTGCCTGAGGCTGGATTAAATGTATTTCCAGACACTCCTGTTCCACTCCATGTTCCGCCTGCTGTTCCTGTGATTAACGTGTTTAAGTTTATTGAACCTGCTGCTGCACATATTGGACTTGGATTAGTCCATGCTGGGTTGACATCTGCAATAATAGTTACTGTAGTACTAACAGTTGCTCCACAAGGCATTGTTCCAACAGTGTATGTTACTGTATATGTTGCAGCAGTACTTGCAGCGACATTAATTACACCAGTACCTGCGTTTATAGAAAGTCCTCCGGTAGAAGAATATGTTCCACCTGCTGTTCCTGTTAATGTCGGTGAGATAGTGCCTCCAGCAGCTTTACAAACAGGTGTTGGATAACTTAATGTTGAAGCAGTATAAGGATTGACAACAGTAACTGTTTCAGTTGCACAACCTTGACAATTAGCTGCACCTCCGCATTCATTATCAAAACAATAAGTTATTGCATAACTACCAGATCCAGCTAAAGTAGGACTAAAAAATGCTTGTCCGTAATCAGTAGCAACAAATGATCCTGGCGGACAAGTAGGACAAGTATAAACAGCATTTCCTAAAACAGAAGTAATTGGAAAAGTAATAATTTGACAACCTCCTGTAACCGTAGGAGCTCCAACATCACCATCAACTGTTGGTCCAGGATTTCCACCAGCTCCATCATTTGCAATCCAGGTACCAGAAGCAATAGTACCACCACAGGCTACATCAGTAATTAGGTAACTCATATCTGAGCCACTATTAACATCGCATAATTCTACTCCTAAACTTGTTGGTGTTACGTTATCTACTTCATACATGGTAAGGGTATGATTAGTATTTGCAGCTAAATTTAAAAAACTCCAATAGTTATTCCATGTTGCTCCATTTTGTTCATATCCATAAACATTGTTCCCAGTTGCTTGTGTATTTGACGTAAAATCAATAGAAATTCCAGGAACTATTGCTCCACCAGCTGTTGCAGCATCATTTGCACGAATAAAAAGCCAACCTGCTTGATTGCAATCAAGCGTTATAGGAAATGGGTACGAAATACCAGCATTTTCCACATGAATTCCAACAGTAGGACAAGGAGGTGGGCCAACAATTGAACAATCCGTTGCACCAGTTCCGCCAGTTTGAGAAAAGGTAATATTTCCTGGTACATTTGAATAATTCGTAATTAACATCATGTAAACTTGCCCAGCAACAGCTCCTACAATGTTTGCTGTTTCTGTAGCAGCAGTGCTGTAGCTACAATCTTCTATTTCTCCAGCTGGTATCCCCATATTTCCACAATCGCCAGTTGCAGCTGGTAAGCTTGCATAAGGTCCATACAATATAAAATCTACATCAATACCAGAACCATTTACATCCACTTGAGATATTAAGATGTCCAAATTTCCACTTGTACCAATTTCTAAATAGTACCAAGCAGGATTGGGTTGGGTAGTTAAACAACCATAATTATTACCCCCTTCAGAACTAGTTCCTGTATTATTTGGAAAACTATAGGTTGTTCCAGTACAAAATGGATCAGCAGTTGCACAAGTGGAACCTTGCCCATACAAGCTAGTCGTATTAGCAATTAAAAACAAGGTAATCATCCCAAAAAGGAAATTGGAAAAATGTCTCATAGTATAAGAATATAAAATAATAATTACTAGTAATAATATTTTCTAATTAGTAACCTTTTTTACAGGTTTTTCATTAGAAAGTATTTGTGCATGGTATTCTTTTTTTATTAAGTTGAGGTTATTTTTAGCCCAATTTTTTAAAATAGCATTATATTGCTCTTTCGTTTGACCTTCTACATGTTTTGGTAAAGAAGCCGGAATTTCACCAGCAATACTCCATTCTATAATTTTTTTCTCCATGTTCAGGTATTCACTAACTCTTGCATTACTTCGAACTGGACCCTTAACTGTAGGTTGAGTTGTGCTAACAGTTGTGGAATTTTTATTAGCAGCAGGAATTTCATTTAATAAAGTGATTTTTTGTTTTTCTTCTGCTCGTTGGGTAGTACTAGACTTACTATCACTTGTTTGGGCATTAATACTTAATGATGTTACTAAAAGTACAGCTACTGCAGCTAAATTAATTTGTAATGTTTTCATATTGAATGTTTTAGTTTTTATAATAATTTTTAAAAATAGGAATTATTTTTTAATGATGAACTATTTTAACTAACTTAAGACGAACTTTTTTAAAGTTAGGTTGCGTCCTCGTTATAAAATAATAGCAAAAAAAAATAATCAATTACATTGTTGTTGGTAAACATTTGCCTTTTCTGTATTTCCAATAGAGTAGTACAATGAAACAATATGATTGCACAACACTTTGTCCGTTTTGTCATATTCAAATGCTTTAACAAAATAAACTAATGATTGAGTTACATTATAATTATCTAAACTATAAAGGTTGGCAATATCAATGTAAATATTTTTAGGTTTATCCACTTTTTTAGCTGAAGCGGATAAAAGCTCAATGCCTTCTTTTATCATTTTGCTTTTAATGACAACTTTATTAAAAGCGTCATATGCCCTCATGTATTCAGGATTTATTTCAATTACTTTAGAATAATGCAAAAGTGATTTTTTGTAATTCCCTAAAGCATCATAAGAAAAAGCTAAATTAAAATGGGCTTCTAGATAATTTTTATCCATACTAGCTGCTTTCCCACAATATTTTATGGTGCTATTATAATCTGAATAAAAATTCATGTACGCCGAACCAAGGTTATTGATGCTTGTTAAATAAGTAGAATCTATTCTAATTGCTTCTTGGTAATGATAAATTAGTTGCTCAATATTTGCTTTATTTTGCGGATTGTTTGGATTAGTTTTAATCTCATTTGATAAAATTGGATACAACGTATTCGCTAAAAGGGCATGTGCTTTAGCAGATTCTTCTAAATGTTCAATGTCATTATTGTAAAGACTCATTTGGTCGTGCCAGTCATAATTACGCACAATTGTTCTCCCAGCATACAACACTGAAATAACAATAACAACTCCAATAAAATTATTTGCTATTTTAATTTGTTTTGCTTCCCTGCTTAAGTCTATTTTAAAAGCTTTAAACAATACCCATGCTACAACAATACAAAACCCTAACGATAAAATATATGTAAATCTATCTGCAACAATTCCTACAATGGGGAAAAGCACATTAATCACACTCAAACTCACCCCCAACCATAAGACTATTCCTAAGCCTATAATTTTTCGTTGATAAAGCTGTATCATTCCAAAAATTCCTAGTGGCAAAAATAGTATTAAGCTCACCCAAACTTGCCAATCAGCCCATGTTGCCATTGGTATTTGATTATAGCCATAATAAAAAGATAAATCAATTGGAAAAATTAACATCTCTAAATAAAATAAAGAACAATAAAAACCAACTGTAATTCTATCCATCCAATTTCCAGAAAATAGTAAAGGATTTTCAAAATATTGTAAATCTCTTATTGATTTTGTTGATACTAGCCCTTTTCTCATTAATACATAACATCCCCAAATTAATAGCAAGGTTGACATCGATAAAAGTATTTTTTTATAATTATAGGATTTATAATACAACATTACTGGTAAAATTCCTGCAATTACAATTCCATTTTTTTTTGTTAAAAAAGATACCAATGCAAACAAAGGTGCTATCACCAAATATTTTATTTTTGATTCATCTGCATACTTCATAAAATATTTGATAGAAAGAAGCAAAAACAAAAACATTAATAATTCATCTCGACTTTTGATATTATCAACAACCTCTGTATGTAAAGGGTGTACAATAAAAATAAGTGTTGTTATTAATGGTAAAAGAAGATGATACTTTTCAAAAAGTTTTGCTAAAATTTGGAAAATTAATATACAGGTTATTGCGTATAATAGAATGTTGATGAAATGGCTAATATTTGCCTGTGTTAGTTTATCTTTTTTAAGTTTTTGTTCTTTTGTTTGAGAAACTGGTAAACTTTTGAAAAATTGTTTTTCTATAGCAAAAGAGGTTATCACCAAAGGTCTGTAATCATACGATTGTTTTTTATCTTCTGAATAGCGTGATGTAAATATTTTTGGGATTGCTTTAAATCCACCTTCAACAATTGCATTATTTTCTACCACAATGTTGTCATCCATGGAATATTCATTATTCATACCATTCCAATAAATGATAAACGTAAGTATAGTGATGATTAAATAAATTCTTGTATTTTTTAGTTTGGAGGGATTAATTATCATAATAAGTAACGATTTGTAAACAAATATATTAATATTAATTTTACCTTAAAAATTTATAATTACCAAATACTCTTTTTTAGGTGAATGAAGGATTATTTAGATAAAATACCCATATTTTTTATTGTAACAAAAGCGAGGTCTGGATCAACATTAGTTCAAAGTATTTTTGATGCACATGCTAATATATCCGCTCCTCTTGAATCAAGATTTGTTTTACATCTTTATAAAAAATACCGCTATGTAACAACGTGGAATGATGTTACCATCAATAAATTTATTAAAGACGTATTTACTGACCGATCATATCGATTGTTTTGGGATGTTAATGAACTTGAATTAAAAAATTTATTCTTAAAATATTACATTACTAGTTTTTCTGATGCATGTAAAGTTGTTTATTTATCATACCATTCCATGTTTAAAAAAAACAACATAAACGTAATAGTGGACAAAAATCCATTTTATGCTAGGTATATACCAGAATTATTAGAAATTTTTCCTGATGCAAAATTTATTCATTTAATAAGAGACCCAAGGGCTGTTGTTAGCTCATGTAAAATAGCCTTTAATGGTAAAACGCCCAGAATTACCTATTCTTGGATGGTGTTAAATGAAATAATTGAGACAAAAAAAGATTCTGCTATTTTTTTAACTATTAAATACGAAGATTTAGTAAAACACCCAGATGTTACTTTTCAAATAATTTTCAATTTTTTAAAAATTGAGTATGATAAAGAAGTCTTAAATGCACATTTAACTATAAATAAAGTAATTGATAATCATAACTATTTATCGCTAGAACATCATAGAAATGTGAGCATGGGTATTAATACAAAAAGCATTGACAGCTGGAAAAATAAACTATCAGAAAAAGAAAAACAATTTATTAATTATATGACTGCTGATTTTGCAAAGAAATATGGATATGAAATAACAAAACCAAATTTGACCACAAATGAATTGAAAGCATTCAATAAATCAATAAAACCACGATTGTTTAATATTAAAATGGTAGTAGTATTTTATAAATTGCCTTTTTTCGTCAGAAAAACCATCTCAAACATAATTAGTTTATTTTTTGATAAACGATACAAGAAAATAATAGTTTCTACTTAATAACAAGTTCTAGACATTATATTTTTATTAGTTTTAGCGTACAATATCAAATCTAAAATTATATTTTTTCATGAATATATCTGAAATAGAAAAAATCCCATTTGTTTTTATTGTCGGAAGAGGAAGGTCTGGGACTACTTTATTGCAAAACATTTTAGATGCCAACAAGCATGTATTAATGCCCATTGAATCACGTTTAATTATTTACTTAAAACAAAAGTATTTTACTAAAACAAAATGGAATACAAATGATGTTTTAGGATTTATTGATGACATTTATTTGGACAAGAAATTTAGAAAATATTGGAATATAAAGAAAGAATTGTTACAAGGAAAATTTTTAGCTATACCATTACAAAAAATTAATTTCAACTTACTTTGTAAAATAATTTATCTTAGCTACGAATCGCCATATCAGAAAAATAAAATACAATTACTTGGTGATAAAAATCCAACCTATTCTATTTTTGTAAAAGAGTTGATGGAGATTTTCCCAGAAGCCAAATTTATCCATATCATAAGAGATTACCGTGATAATGTGCTTTCTAATATTAAAGTAATAAAAACCGAATCGCTTCCAATTGCATCTCACGGATGGGTTTGTTATAATCAAGAAATAGAAAAAATTAAAAAAAACAATCCAACCATTTTTTTAACCCTAAAATATGAAGATTTAGTTGCTTCTCCCGAAGAAAACACCAAAAGAATTTGTAGTTTCTTAGCACTCGAATTCAATCAGGAAATGCTCGGTTTCAATAAAATAATCAAAAAAAAAGTAGAAAGCGATTCATTTAATTCTTTAAAAGAAATGTCTGATTTTCATCCTAACCTAACAAAACCAATTAATATGAATCAAATTAATAAGTGGGAAACAGGATTTACCAAAAGAGAAGTTCAATTGATTGAATTTATTGCAGGCGAATATGGCAAAAAATATGGTTATCAAACAACTTTACCAAAATCAACTAGTTTATCTTTTAAATTTACAGCCATTAAGAGTTTTATTCGCCACCAGATTAACTTTAAAATCATAACGCTCTATTATAAACTTCCTCAAAAAATCAGAGAATTAATGAGTAGTTTTTCAAGGTTTCTATTCAAAACATTTAATTACACCAACTATTTTAATAGTTCAGATTTTAGGTATGATGAAAGCAAAAAGAAATAATATCCTGCAAGAATTAAAGAAATTAGTTTCGTAATAAAATTCTTCTTCCCTTTAAATAACCCTATCTTTTCTGCAACAAATTGCCACAGAATATTTCCTCTTACTTTGGCACAAATCCACTTTGTTTGTTTTGCATATTGAGGCTTAATAATATCAAATAATAAAATAATTCTTCTTTTGGCTATATTATTCCAAGCTTTATGATAGGTCGCATCGTTAAAAATTAATAACTTACCTTGCTCCCAAGCTCTATCTTCATAACCTACTCTAAATCCACAATTGGGTAACCCTTCTGGTATTACTAATCCTAAATGGCAACGGTAAATAGCATCAGTATCGCCATAATGTGGTTTAATTTCCGAGTGGGATTCCATTATACTTACCGATGAAGAAACCAAATGTGGGATGTTGTATAATAATGAGATTGTTTGTGGGCAATTTTTAATGGCTTTTTTTGACATCATAACACCCCAAAAATAAAAACTTAACGATTTCCATTTTTCTGAAGCATTCATCATGGTTGTTGCAAAATAAGGCTTTAGCTCATTTTGATGCTTGTTTAAATAGGATAGTATTTCTTGACTTATAATTTCAGCATTATTTTCTATCATTTGTGACCATTCAAAGTCATTTGGGTTAAAATAGGTTTCATCAACAACACTAGTATCTTTTTCGTGTAAAAAAGAAAACCAAGGTTTTTTTGTTGTCATAAAAAGTTAAAAATTAAAGCGTAATTCGATTTTCAGTTAATAAAACTGAATTTAATTTTTCTTTTAAATATGCTGGCAAACTACTATACAATCTAATCAATTCTTTATCTGAGACATTGGTGAAAGAAAAGTTTTCTATTTCAAGTACTCCAAAATCATTGTACAAATTAGCAATTGCTTTTCTGTATTTGTTTATTCTCTCTATATAACGTTCTCTAGTCAACACGCAATTATAAAAATTATTTGTTGAGTTTTCATCTAAAATTTCATAGCCAAATAATTTATTAAAAGTAATGGCAGCAGTATTGTTTTTGAGCACTTTAATAAAGGTCTTTTCAAATTCACAAACATAAAAATTATAATCGTGCATAATGATGGAGCATAAAGCAGGTACAATTGAATTGATGTACTCTTCATCCCAAATAAAAATTCCTCCTTCTGATGTTTTAGTTCCAAAATTTGCATTTTTCCCGTTTACTATACCAATTTTTTTCCCTTCGTAATGAATGATTAAATATAAATTATAAAAGTTATCAATACCGTTAAACCATTCGAGTTGTTGTTTTTTAGAAATTATTTCCTGAAAAACCATTCGCTCCCTTATGTTCTGTGAGTTTCTTTTTTGTCGAAGTAACTCAATGTCGTTAATATCAATTCGAGAAAGCAGGATGTTGTACTTATTAATAATCATTTACAACACATTTTTTATAGAGTATGGAGGCTTATTTTGTTGCAACTGATACAATTTATATAGATAGTTGCCAATTACACCTAAACAAAATAAAATTAAGCTAGTACTGAACATAATAGCAACAATTATAGAGGTGTAACCTAAAGGCACATCATGAATAAATTTGTTATAAATAAATCTTAGCCCTAACAAAAAGGAAATAAGTGAAGAAAATAGACCTACAAAAATGATTACTTTAAGGGGTTTAGTGCTATAATAGTACAAAATATTGATGTAGATATTGAATAATTTGGCTAAAGAATAGCCCGTTTTTCCCTGTTTTCTGGGTTCGTGATTTACCTCGACAATTTGAATATTGGTATTGTACCAGTTTAAAACAGTATCTAAAAATAAAAAATGTTGAGCATGTTTTTGAACTAAAATATTTACTAAATTTTTACGAATCAATCGAAAAGAAGAACCTCCTTCTTCGTTTTGTTTTTTGTATTCTGATGTCTTTCTGATGAATAAACTGCCCAAGTTTCGAATAAAAGAATGTTGTTTAATCTTGTACATTCCATAAACGATATCCACATCTTTAATTTTTTGAGCTTCTATGAGTTTACTAATTTCTTCGGGTGGGTGCTGAAGATCGTCATCCATGGTAATGACAAAATCACCAGAACAAAAACTAAACCCACACAAAATAGCATTATGCTGTCCGTAGTTTTTAGTAAAATTTATTATTTTAATGTGTTCAGGAAACTTGTTTTTTTGGATTTTTAATTCTTCCCAACTCTTATCTTCACTCCCATCATTAACCATGATTAATTCAAATTGATAATTTGAAAGCTTAGTAAATGTTACCATCATACGTTCAATAAGCTCTGGGATAATTTCTGAGCTATTAAATACGGGAATTACTACTGAAATTTTTGTTTTTTCCATAATTAAAAATCTCCTAATAAAAATCCACCATCTAACGTAATGGTTTGACCAGTCATCCAACGAGAAGCGTCCGATAATAAAAAAATTGCTGCATTGGTAACATCAGATGGTAAGCCAACTCCTAATGGGTATTTTTTAATGTGTTCATCCATTCGTTCTTTGGTGCCTTGATGCTCTGCAGTATCAAACATTGGTGTTTTTACCATTGCTGATGCAATACAATTGGAACGAATTCCAAGATTTGAAAATTCAAGTCCAATTACTTTACTATACGTTTCTAAAGCAGCTTTTGAACTAGAATACAATGCCCCTCCTTTGTAGGGATGTGCTGCTGCAATGGATGATGAGAAAACAATAGATGCATTTTTGTTTATTTTTTTCTGACGAGTTAATTGTGCCATTAACAAAGCTTGTGCATTGAAATTTATTTTAAAAACTTCATCCAACACCTCAGTAGAAATAAATTTTATAGGGAACGGTTTTACTATTCCAGCACAATTAAAAACACCATCAAGTTGTGGCAATTGCTCTACCAATTTCTGGAGCTCTTCTTGAACCAATAAGTCTGCAGAAAATTGTAAATTATTTTTTCCTTTTAAAAGCTGAAAAGTTTCATCCAATCTTTTTTGGTTTCTTCCTGTAATTACCACGTTAGCTCCAATTTCACTTATGCTAATGGCCGCTTGTTTTCCAATACCCGAAGAAGCTCCTGTTATTAAAATTGTTTTATTATTTAACTGAAAAGGTGTCATTTTAAGCTAATTCAATTAACGGTAAACATTTAATAGATGCATTTTTTATGGCTACCGAACCCCAACTTAATCCCACTCCGAAAGCTGATAAAATGAGATTATTTTTGTGTTCTAATTTATTTCCTAACTCAACAACCATGGTAAGAGGAATTGATGCAGAACTGGTGTTCCCAAATTCTTTTAAAGAATAGGGAACTTTTTCAATTGGAGCCTTAATTTTTTTTCTGATGGATTCGTTCATTAATTTATTGGCTTGGTGAAGAATCACATAGTTGTAATCATCAATGGTAGTTTTGTTATAATTTACCAATGCTAAAATATTTGTTGGCGCTTCACGGATGGAAAAATTAAAAACTTCGATACCATCAAGCCAGAGGTTGCGCATATTTCTTTTGACTCCTTTTTCTAACTCAATTCTTTTATCGGTTTGTTTGGTCCAAGGGGATCGAGTTCCACCATCAGGAATTATAATGGCTTTATAGCCACTTCCATCACTTTGTAAGTTAAAATCTATTGGGGTTGAAGTGGGGTCATATTCAATATAGGTTGCAGTTCCAGCATCACCAAATAGTGGATAGGTTGATTTGTCTTCTTTTGATAACGAAAAGGTAGATTTATCACCCACTAACAACAATCCTTTTTTAAAATTTCCATTGCTCATTAAGCTACTAATTACCGATAAACCGTACACATAACCAGAGCAACCCAGTACAATATCAAAAGCCAACGTATTTTTAGATAGTTTTAAACGGTCTTGTAAGATAATGC
>CAYHWX010000118.1:0-10625 GCA_964360245.1 uncultured Vicingus sp. | reverse complement strand
GTAAACGCTTTTCCTTTAAATATTCAGTTTCATCAACTTCTTCAATAACTACCACTTCTCCATCTGCAGGTGAAATGATAGCCCCATCAATACATTTAAAATCTCTGGATGGACT
Organism: uncultured Vicingus sp.; assembly: GCA_964360245.1. Taxonomy (GTDB): domain Bacteria; phylum Bacteroidota; class Bacteroidia; order Flavobacteriales_E; family Vicingaceae. The sequence goes on along the minus strand of CAYHWX010000118.1, from coordinate 10,510 downwards.
TCTAAAGAATTGTAAAATTGTAATTAATAAAAATCCAGAAATAAGGTATCCAATAATTGAAATAAAAAAGTATTCTCTTAAAAAGAAATACAGTAAAGCATTTAATACTAGTATAAAAATGATGGTAATAAGTAAGGAAGGATATCCTTCTTTATGAAATTTCATGAATTTATCTAATCAATTGTAAATAACTATAAACAAAAGGAACTGATAATAATAAACCATCAAAACGATCTAAAATACCACCGTGTCCTGGAAGTAGTTTTCCAGAATCTTTTACTCCTAAGCTTCTTTTTAACATGGATTCTACTAAGTCTCCTAAGTCCCCAAAAACAGCAATTAAAACACCAATAACTAACCAATTCGTTAGCGTTAGGTTAGTGAAAAATATAGACAAAACATAAGCTAAAATAAGTGTTAAGATTCCTCCACCAATACTTCCTTCCCAAGTTTTTTTTGGTGAGATACGTTCAAATAATTTATGTTTCCCAAAAAACCTACCAGATAAATATGCACCAGTATCGTTGGTCCATAAAAGAATAAAAAACCCTAAAATTATTTGATAATTATAATTTTCTGAAAAGCTTGTTTGACTATAATAACCAAGATGAAAGAGCATGGCAAAAGGAATAACTATATAAAATATTCCTAAAAGAGTATAACCTATGTTTATAAATGGAGTATCATTTTTTTTGTAGATTTCAAAAATAAAAGTAAGAAACATCAATAAAATAGGTATAAATACTATTTTAAAATCAATATCATTTTGAATAATTAGTCCTAAAATTAGCATTAAACTGACGGCTGTAAGTGTTCCTAAAAAGCGAAATGGTTTTAAATTTTTCGATTTTTTGGTTAAACCATAAAATTCATCTGTTGCAAGTAGGGTAATAAAAGTAAATAGGAGTAGTGCAATAGTTGGGTTAAAATATATTCCTGCAACTATAAATAGTATAAAAAAGGCTCCTGTTATTGTCCTTGTTAACATGTTAACTTTTTTCTTCAGGTTTTATGTTAACTTCTTGATTATCTTTTTCTTTATCGACTATTTCAACAGCATCATCTGGTAATAACGAGTTCTTTTTAGATGTTTTTTTCTCTGCTTTTAATTCTTCTTCAAATTTACTTTTACCAAAAATAGCTTCTAAATCGTCTCTAAAAATCACCTCTTTTTCAAGTAACTGATCAGCTAATAACATCAATTTATCTTTATTTTCAGCTAATATTTTCAATGTCCTTTGGTAGGAAGTATCAATCATTTTCTTAACTTCTTGATCAATAAGTTCTGCTGTTTTTTCGCTGTATGGTTTAGAAAAAGTGAAATCACTTTGTCCACTAGAATCGTAGTAACTGATATGTCCAACTTTATCGCTCAAGCCATAAATACTAACCATTGCGTATGCTTGTTTGGTTACTTTTTCTAAATCGCTCAAAGCACCTGTTGATATTTTTCCAAACATCAATTCCTCAGCAGCTCTTCCACCAAGAGCAGCACACATTTCATCTAGCAATTGCTCTGTAGTTGTAATTTGTCTTTCATCAGGTAAATACCAAGCAGCACCTAAAGATCTTCCTCTTGGAATGATGGTAACTTTTACTAAAGGAGAAGCGTATTTTACTAACCAACTCACAGAAGCATGACCAGCTTCATGGTAAGCAATTGCTTTTCTTTCGTGGTCGGATATTATTTTATTTTTCTTTTCAAGCCCTCCAATAATTCTATCTATTGCATCATGGAAATCTTGTTTGTCAACTTTTTTCTTATCTTTTCTTGCAGCAATTAAAGCAGCCTCATTACAAATATTAGCGATATCGGCACCAGAAAAACCTGGGGTTTGTTTCGCTAAAAATACCATATCCACTGTATTATCTATTTTAATAGGTTTTAAATGCACTTTAAAAATTTCCTCTCTTTCATGTATTTCTGGTAAATCTACATGAATTTGTCTGTCAAATCTTCCCGGTCTAATCAATGCCCTATCTAACACATCAGCTCTATTGGTTGCAGCTAGTACAATAACTCCAGTGTTGGTTCCAAATCCATCCATTTCTGTAAGAAGTTGATTTAAGGTGTTTTCCCGTTCGTCGTTTCCTCCCTGCATAGCACCTTTTCCTCTTGTTCTGCCAATTGCATCTATTTCGTCAATAAAAATAATTGAAGGTGCTTTATCCTTAGCTTGTTTAAATAAATCTCTTACTCTTGAGGCACCAACTCCAACAAACATTTCAACAAAATCTGAGCCTGATAAAGAATAAAAAGGAACTTTTGCTTCTCCTGCAACTGCTCTAGCTAATAAGGTTTTTCCAGTTCCTGGAGGACCTACTAATAAAGCTCCACGGGGTATTTTAGCTCCTAAATCAGTATATTTTTGTGGTTTCTTTAAGAAGTCAACAATTTCTTGAACTTCTTCTTTTGCACCTTCTAAACCGGCGACATCTTCAAAAGTTGTTTGAGTGCCACTTTCTTTATCAAATAATTGTGCTTTTGATTTTCCGATATTAAAAATTTGACCAGCTCCACCACCAGCTCCACCAGACATTCTTCTCATTAAAAACATCCAAATAGCGACAATAATTATAATTGGAAGCAATAACCCTAATAATCCACCAAACCAATCTTCTTCGGTAATAACATTATATTTTAGATTATTTTCTTTCGAATATTTTTGAAGGGATGCATAAAAACCATCTTCTGATAAGAATTCGAATGTAAAATGGGGTCCTTTATTTGCTGCACCTGAAAAAACAGAAGGTTTAGTTTTTGTCTTAAACTCATCTAATAGTAAGGCATCTTTTGTTAAGGTAACTCTCGCTTCTTTTTTATTTTTAACAACGGTTACTTCTTGAACGTAGTTATTTAAAACTAGTCGTTCAAATTCTGTTTCAGAAATTACAGATGAGTTTCCATTGAAGTTAAACAATTGAACAGCTATTAATATAGCTCCAATTACTGCATATATCCAATAAAAATTAGCTGGTTTTTTTGATCCAGTTCCTCTTGAAAATTTATTTTTTTTCTTATTAGGTTGTTCCATTAATATCTTTATTCTTCTATTTTAGTAATTTTTGCATCTGCCCAAAGTCCATCTAAATTATAAAAATTTCTTGAGTCTTCCTGAAAGATGTGTACCACTGTGTTTACATAATCAAGTATAATCCATTCTGCGTTTCCAAAACCTTCTGAATGCCAAGGTTTCTCATGAAGCGTTTTTCTTATTTCTTCACTCGCCGAATCTGCTAAAGCATTTACATGAGTGTTTGATGTTCCAGTACATAGTATAAAATAATCACAAACTGCATTATCAAAATCTTTTAAATCTACACAAACAATATTTTTTCCTTTTTTATCTTGTAAACCTTTAATAGCAATGTTTACTAATATTTCCGATTCTTTCAATTTTTTTTTCTTCCCCATTCAAAAAATTATCATTTAAGTTTACAAAATAACGAAATATATAGGAGGTAATATCTATTAATTAACATTAAACTAAACTTTTATTTGAATTTTTTTATTTATATTTTTGATAACCATGTATCAGTCGTTATTTATCGGAAACAAAATAATTAAATTGGATGAAGTGGATTCAACCAATAATTTTTTACAACAACTACTCTCCAACAATAAAAATGAAATTGAAGGTTTAGTTGTTGTTGCTGAAAATCAGTTTTCAGGAAAAGGGCTTGGAGGTAATGTTTGGCAAAGTGAAAAAGGTAAAAACTTAACTTTTTCTGTCTTATTAAAACCAAACACCTTAATTCAACATCAGTTTTTAATTAGTAAAGTTATATCCCTTGGTGTGTTAGATTTTTTGAACGCTTTAGGATTGGAAAGTGTAAAAATAAAATGGCCCAATGATATTTATGTTGGTGACAAAAAAATTGCTGGAATACTAATTGAAAACGCTGTTCGGAATTCTAAAATTTATCATTCGATTGTTGGGGTAGGGTTAAATGTGAATCAAACTAATTTTACATCTTACCTCAACTCTCCTACTTCTATTGGTACTATTTTTGGGAGCTTAAATCTACCATTAGATGAATTATTGAACCAACTTTTATTTTTTATTGAAAAAAGATATTTATTATTAAAAGCTAATAAAGTAGAACCTATTAATAAAGATTATATCAAAAATCTTTATTGGTTTAATGAACTTAGAAATTTTAAAACCAAAAATAACAGCTTTCAAGGCACTATTATTGGAGTAAATACAGTAGGAAAACTTCAACTACAAGTTTCTAATAACATTAAAGAATTTGATTTAAAAGAGATTGAGTTTGATTATTAAGCTATTTATTCTATCGAAGCTATCAATAGTGTTAATTGCAAGTAGTAATTTCGATTTCCCAGCCTTCCTCTATGTCAATATTTTTATCGAATATTTTATCTGTGTTTGTACTCTCTATACTTTTTAATGCGACTCCAGATGTTAGTATGGTTGAAGCTACTATCACAATTGTTTTAGCTGTTCCACCTATTACTCTTGCTATTTTTTTATAGCCAATTATTTTAAATTCATTAATGTGGTAACTTTTAATTTTAAAATTAGTTGCACCGTCTGCAAACATTCCTGGAGGAGAATATTGTTCAATTAAAATACTATCCTGAGTTATTTTTATGATTTTTCCTTTTTCCCAAACTGTTTCATTTAATAGTAAAAATGAAATTTCTTTTCCTTCTTTAACGGATAAAGATTTTTTATCTTTCTTTGAAAATTGTAAACAAAAACAAATTTCTTCTGCCTGATAGGGTATAGCAATCGAAAACAAAAAAATGATAATAATTATTTTTTTCATCTATTATTTGTTGTGCTAGATTCAACTAATAAGTGCAACAACAAGTTAAAATTACTTAAAAATACTTTGATAGGAAATGTTTTTACTATTTCAAAGGCACTTGGTGTAACCGTGGATGAACTTTTTAAAATTTAATAGCCTTTATTCTATCAAAGCCAATTTTTTCAAATCCATCGATTCAGCAACTTCTTTTAGAAACGAGCAATCTTTTTGGTTATCGCCTTCAATAGTTAATAAAAATCGGTCTCCAATTCCTAAAACAACACTTGCATTTTTTTGTTTTTTTCGAAAAGATTCCCAACCATTAATATTCTCTCCTAAATTAATACTTTGTCCCAATTCTTCGCTAGTATCAATTTTAAATCCACTCGCCCACATTGCTGTAGCCATAGAATACATGCTATAAGCCGCATTGTAATCTAATAATGTAATATTAATTCTTTCTCCTTTTTCATTTTCAAATCTAACCTCAGCAGAAGAATATGACATCTCGCCCATATCCATAGAAGCTCCACTTGGGTCTTCATTTCTTTTGTAACCACTAACAGATTCGGGTAAGTATTTTATTAATTCTTCATAATTAATCGCTTTTGCATTTTTATGATCTTTTGTTTTTTGCTCCATCTTTTCGGCATTTTCCTTCATGTTTTCCCCCATTTTCATTAATGCTCCAAGAGGATTTTTTTCTACATCAATATTTTCTTCTTTTTTATCATCACCACATGCGGTTAATAAGATAATTGAAAAAGCTAATAATAAAAGTGCTAAATTTTTCATACGTTTTTGGTTTTTATAATTCGGATTAAATTTATAATTAATTTTTGAACGCCATCAAATTATGCTAAATAATTTTTTGAAAGCTGATAAACTAAGTAATTAAAAAATTCAGATAAAGGTTTTTCTAACATTAGCTTCATAAAAGGATTCACATCTCCATCAAATAAAATATATGCCTCACTAGTTGTTGCAGTTTTTTCAGTTATGTAAATGTTTAGCGAGAATTTAATAGGAGATTTTCCAAAGGAATCGAAATATATTAAGGAGTTTGGAGTAGTTGCAACACGTTTTAATTCAATGGTGCCCATGTTTTTTATTTTAAAAGAACAAGTTTCGTTAGTGGCACTCCAGTTTTCAATTTTATCCTTAGGTAATAATTTTTCAAAATTATTCATGTCCATCAAAAAATTATAGGCGATTTCTTGAGTTGAATTAATAAGCTGATGGTTGGTTTCTATTTTCAATTCGGATTATTTTTTAGTAGGACGTTCATTAGGAGACCATTTATGCGGATTTTTTCTCCATTCAGCTAATGATTCTATATCAGAATTAGACACATAATTTGACTTAACAGCAACATCTATCAATGTTTTATAATCACTTAAGGTAATTAATTTGCATTTTTTTTTCTTAAAATTAGTTACTGCTAATTCAAAATCATAAGTAAAAATAGCCACCATGCCGAGTACATTGGATTCGTTTTCAATTAATGCATCTACTGCCTTAAGACTACTTCCTCCTGTTGAAATTAAATCTTCAACAACAACAACATTTTGGTTTTTTAAAATATCTCCTTCAATTAAATTTTGCATTCCATGACCTTTAGCAGCAGATCGAATGTAAGCGAATGGTAACCCCATTGCTTCTGCAACTAATGCCCCATGAGCAATTCCTCCTGTGGCAACTCCTGCAATAACATCAACATTTGGAAAATATTCGGTGATAGCACCTACAAATTGTTGGCGAATAAAAGTTCTAACCTTTGGATAAGATAAGGCTTTCCTATTGTCACAATAAATTGGTGAATTCCAACCCGATGCCCATTGAAAAGGGTTTGTAGGATTCAATTTAATAGCTTTAATTTGTAGTAGCGATTCAGCTATTTTAATAGCTGATTCTTTATTTAAAATCATAGATGCAAATGTATAAAGTTTTTATCAATGAGAAAGTGATATGTTTTACTAATAATAAAGAAAATTATAGTCAATTTTATAATTGCTTGATTCTGAACTTTTTTAATTCAAATATTACTCCTTTTATTCTTGATTTATTAGCCCACGGCCGCCAAATAGAGGCAGTTGTTATTTCATTAAATGATTATCAAGAAGCTTTTAACCAATTTTTATCTCAATTTAAAATTATTTATGCAGCTGGTGGAATTGTAAATAATACCAAAGGGCAAAAGTTATTTATTTATCGATTAGATAAGTGGGATTTACCCAAGGGTAAAATAGAAAAGGATGAAAACAAAAAAGAAGCTGCAATTAGAGAAGTGAATGAAGAATGTGGAGTTGTTGATTTAATTATTAAAAAAGAATTGACCAATACTTACCATATTTATGCTATTAAAGATGAACTTGTTTTGAAACAAACGAATTGGTTCGAGATGGAAAGCAGTTTTGAAGGAAAATTAATTCCTCAAACTGATGAAAACATTACCAAAGTTGAATGGCTTAGCGATAATGAGATGAAAGAAAAAGCATTAAAAAACACCTATTCTTCCATTATAGATTTACTAAAAGTTAATGGTTATTGATCAAGTTATAAAAATCCCTTTCAATGTTTTCTTCTGTTGCTCGTTCTGCTGTTCCTCCAGGTCGTCCAGCAGGTGCTTGTAAAATTTTAAGATTTTTATCAATAAGAATATACTGAGGAAACGTAGCTATTTGATAATTATCCAATACGTGATTATTATTCCCTTTGTGTAGAAATGTCCAAGCATAACTTTCATTTTTATTGATAAATGAAGCCATTTTAGCAAAGTCATTGTCTGAACAAATACTGATGAACTCAATTTTGTTGCCATATTTTTTATACAAACTTTGCATGATTTTCATCTCTTTTTGACTGGGAATGCTCCAAGTTGTCCAGAAATTTATATAAATGGGTTTTCCCTTAAAGCTAGTTAAAGAAACAATTTTATTATCCTTGTTTTTAAGAGAAAAATCTGGAGCAAGACTTCCTTTGCCAAATTTTTCCTTATTGAGTTCTTCAATGATATTGTTCGCAATAATTTTTTGTTCAGGATACTTTGAATTGGTTTTTATTTCTGATAGCATACTAATGATATTAGCTTTGGTAAAATACTTGTCTTTACTTAATTCAGACAAACCATTTACCATAAATAGGTTTTTAAATTCATCTTCTTGTAAAAATGGATAAATTTCTAACGCTTTTGACAAAGCTGATAAGCTCTTTTTGTCATTAATTGCTTCAGAAATATTAAATCCTTTAACTTGTAAAGTCAACTCTTTTAATTGTCCTTTAAAAAAATCTTTAAAAAAATTAATGTATTCGGGATTGTTGTATAAAACTGGTTTTTTATCTAGGTATTCTAAATAAATATTTGCCTTGGTATTATTACTTTTATTGGCGTTGCTAGTTGTATAAGATACATCCAACGCATTTTGAGTAGAAGCAACACTGTAATTAATATAACTGTAAATAAATTCTGAGTTAGAATTTTCAGCCTCTTGGAGTGCTTTTATTTTAAATGCTTTTAATTTTGGTTCAATAGAATGATTTCTTTTTTCAAATAATGCTCTATTGGTTTCTATAAATTGATCAAATTGTTGGTTAAATTTTTTCACTTGTTGATTTATTTCTATGGGAACTGGAAAATTAAAAATTACGGTAAGTTGTTTGTCGTAAATTCTTCCTTTATTAAAATTTTCGTCGTAATTCAAATTAATGTTATACACTTCACCAGGTTGAACAAAGAACCAGGCAGATTTATCTTCAATTTTTATAAAAACTTTTCGAATAACATCACTATTAAACTCAAAACTATAAGAACCATTATCTTCAATCGTAGTATATCCAATTTGTATTTTTTGGTTACTGATATAATCCGCATAATAATAAACGGTTATTTCCTTTCCTTTAAAAACAGTAGCATTTCCTTTAACAACAATGTTGCTTGCTTTTGAGTTAATGGTAAAAAAAGAAAAAATTATTAGTAAGAAATGGTTTAACCTCATGTGTGAATTCAACCTATTTTGTTAACTTGTTTTTTATAATTGCAGGAACGAATTTACTTACCTCTCCTCCATTAATTAATATATCACGAATAATAGTTGAATTTATTGCCGATAGTTCTGGAATTGTTGGTATAAAAATAGTTTCAATATTACCACTCATTGCTTTGTTCATTTGGGCTATTGAGTTTTCGTAGTTGTAGTCAGCAATATTTCTAATTCCTCTAAGTATAAATTTTGCATCAACTTGTTTGCAAAAGTCTATTGTTAATCCAGTGTATGTTGTTACTTCTATTTTTGGGTTATTTTCAAAAGTTAGTTGGATAAATTCGATTCGTTGTGCTATACTAAAATGATAGTTTTTAATGGCATTTTGGCCAATAGCCACTATAATTTTATCAAAAAGAGGTAAAGCCCTTTCAACAATATTTTGATGTCCTAATGTTATTGGATCAAATGAACCTGGAAATACAGCAATTTTCATATAAAGCTAAATTTACATCAAATTTAACTAAATAAATCTTTAAAACTATTTGGCTATCAATTTTTCGGAAAAGGTGTTCTGCTCGCCAATTATTGATAAAAGATAAATTCCTGAGCTTATATTAATATTATTAATTAAAATAATATTATTTCCAGTATTTATTTCTTTTACTTGTTTTGCAATCAATTGTCCTGTACTGTTAAATAAATTAATTGTTAGTGATTCATTCGTAGCACCAGTTATTAATAAATTTAGACTGTTGTTTTGTATAGCTGAATTAACTACTTCAAATGTGTAATCGTGACAGTTTGAGGCAACAATTTTATGGTATCGTACTGATACATCAAAATCTACTTGAGCGAGCCGATAATAAGTTGTCTGAGAATTAGCTTCTTCATCTATAAAAGTATAATTATTTGTCACATTACTATTTCCTGCTCCAAAAACTTTTCCTATTTCTTTAAATTTAAAATCAGCACTACTTTTTTCTATTACAAAAAAGTTGTTGTTAATTTCTGCCTCGGTAGTCCAAAATAAAGATGTTTGGTTATTTTCGCATTTAGCTTCAAAATTTAATAGGGTAACTGGTAATGTAGGAGGTGTGCAGTCTAAAGTAGCACCATTGCTTAATTGCCAAGACAATGTAAAAGGGTTATTATTGCCATCCCAATTGTCAAGCATCATTACGTAAATTTCTCCAGCTATTACTGTTAATGGCTGTAAATAACCATCACCTAAATCATTTTCAAGAACATCAACTGCTGGTGCTGCTAAGCCAGTTTCTCCGTTTGGACCACTATTTATCTCTGAAGCTGCAGAACATCTTATTGGTGCGTCATTTGTAAAAGCGGGGCATTGCAAAGAACTGTATGGTCCCCAAATGGTCCAATCATAATCCGCAGAAGGATTAGGACTAATAAGAAATCCAACTGTACCACTAGTCGCAGGAGAGAAAATATACCAGTTAGATTGGATTTCTCCATTACCACCAAAATTTAAGCAACTGTTCCAAGTACCAGGAAGTTCTTGAAAACCTGGTCCGGTAGTTCCCCCTGTTAATGCTCCATTACCACAAACTACTACACCACCTGTGCAATCTTCAACACTTGTAGGGTATGGTGCTGCAGGGGTTGCGGTACAAGTAACTGTTAAATTCCATCCAGCATTATTTGTGAATCCATCTGATGTAAAACGAAATGATAAACAACCTGATGTATTGGCTGAACTCGCAGTAAGTACTGCACCAGCACCTATTCCC
>CAYHWX010000117.1:0-10678 GCA_964360245.1 uncultured Vicingus sp. | reverse complement strand
TGTCTTCTTTTTTGAATTTGATCTCGAATTCTACTTCCTTGGCTTCATCTTCGGGGCGGAAGGCTATTTTTTTCGGATCAGTTTTTATGTTTACAAACTTAGCCATTTCTCCATCAACATAAAAAGTTTCGTCACCAAATTGTCTTCTTAAACTGGCATTAGCAAATAAATTACCAATACCACCTTCAATATCAATCCAACTGTCAGTTTTTGTCGCTCCTGTTTGAGCACTGGAAGTATAAAATATTTTTTTTATGCTCGTTAAATGTAGCGCCAATGCTTTTAGCATTAAACCTCTTTCCAGAAAAGTCATTTTTCGTAATGCTGGTCCACCAACCGTTCTAGCGTAATTGAGCATACCTTCAAAGTCTAATCCTTTACTGCTCGCAGTTCCAATTTCAGCACCAGAAATTGCATTAAACAAAGATTTTCCATTCCCATCTCCATCTATCCATTTTCCTTGAGCATAACTTTTAAATTTCATATAGATATAAATTATTTATAAGGGTTCTAAATTAGCCGTTTAATGTGAATTAAACAATACCAGCAATTTTGTTATTTTACTTCAGCTTTTAACTTTTCGTATAATTCTTCGATAGAAAGGTTGTAACTAATTTTACCAACTTTAGCGGTTGAAATTTTCCCTGTTTCTTCAGAAATAATAATGGAGAAAGACTGAGTATTTTCGGTAATTCCAGCTGCAGCTCTATGTCTTAATCCAAAATGATCTGGAAATTCCTGATTATCGGACACAGGTAAGATACAGCGAGCAGCAGTAATTTTATTGTTTTCTATAATTACACCTCCATCGTGTAGTGGGCTATTTTTAAAGAATATGGACTCTAATAATGCAGCGGAAATAGGAGAACTTAATTTTTCTCCTGAAGCGGTATAAAATTTTAATTCAGAGTTGAGATCAAGGACAATTAAAGCACCAGTTTTAGTTTTTGATAAATTAGTTACTGCTTTAATAATTTGAGCAATATTTAGTTTGTTTTTGGATTCACCAAAGCTTAATAAACGAAGAAAACTTCCACTTTTTCCATTAGAAAAAAAACGATTATTCCCAATCATTAACAAAAATCTTCTAATTTCTTGCTGAAATACGATGATTAAGGCTAAAACTCCAACACCAATAAACTGGCCTAAAATTTCACTGAGCAATTCCATCTGTAATGCCGAAACAATTTTCCAAAAAAGATACAAAGCTAAAATTCCAAGAAAAATACGAATAGCAACGGTACCTTTAACCAATTTGTACAATTGAAACATAATAATAGCCACCATTAGAATATCAACAATATCTAACCAACGGAATGTTATAAAAAGTAAGTCAAGCAGCATCTGTCAAATTTAGTATTTTAATTATTTATCGGTGATTGTATCTGCAATATTTAACAATACATCATAATAGTTACTCTTTGTCATTTTTGCTTTTAACCACGAATAAAATGCAATAGCTTGTAAATCTTCTTGTTCAGCGGGTGTTTTTACTAATGTGCTTTCAACTTGTTCAATAAATTTTTTATCTTTTAACAAAAGTGGAGAATTAATAATTTCTTTAATAATAGCTAAGTATTGAAAAACTCTACTATAAAGTTTATGTTGTTGTAAGTCAGCGAAATTTCTTTCGAAAGACCTTATTCGGTTTAATGTAATATCAATATTCTCTAATTCATACTGAAGTAATATTTCAATAATATTTTTTTTCAAAACCCACTCTCGTCCCATTTTCTTTTCCAACCAATTGTCTGAATGGTTGAGGGTTTGTAAGAGCAAATTAGCATTTTTATAAAGAGCTTGATTAAAATAATAAACTGCTAAATTAATTTTAATGTTCAGTTGGTCTTCAGTAGTTAATTTTATTATGGTTTGCTCATCTATACCACAAAGTAATTCAATCGATTTTTCGTTTTGATGGAGGTAGGTAAAATTGGCAGCTTTTAACAGCGTATATTTAAAGAAAAATTGCTGGTAATAGGTTTGGTGATATTCATTCATGTTTTGAAACATTTCTTGTAAATAGAAATTAGATTTTTCAAATTTTCGATTACGGTAAAGAATATGCGAAATCATGTATAGGATATTAATTTTGTAAAAATGATTTCGTTTCGAAAAACCATGATTGGCAATTAGTTCGTTGTAGGTGTTAATGACATAAGGTTCGAAAGAGTGAAAATCTTTTTTAGAAAGCATAACTCTGCGGGTAAGGTCTAAAACTTTGTATAGAATTTGAGGTCTTTTAAAAACTACATCGTTTAGTTTGTGTTTTTTTAGCAATTTGTTAATGATTCCTTCTAAGTCTTTGTCTTCGCCACTTATCTTTATTTCGTTTAATTCTTTTTTTATAAAGTTATAAGCGATGTTGGTAGTTTCATTTTCATTCACTAAGGCTTTATTAGCTTCCCATTTTTTATAAATAGCATCAATATTTAAAGCAAATTCGGTATCAGATTTATCTAATTGTAACTGATAAATGTTGTTTAACAATTCATATTGCTCGTTTTCTATAGCTGTTTGCTCTGCTTTTAATAAAAATCGCCAAGCCAATTCATAACTTTTGTTTTTGAAAAGATAAGTCGATAATGTAATTAATCCAGTTATTGATGAAGTTGCTGTGGTATCATCATCAATTTGCTTCAAAACAATAAAATCGGTAATGTGTTTTAGCAATCTTTTTCTAAGGGTATGATAGGCAACTTTATTAGCTGTTTTATACAGCTTTGTTTCGATACCTTTCACAGAAATTTGTTGATTAATCAGTTCAAAAAGGTCTAAATCTTTTCTTTGTTTTTTACTCTTCTGCCGATTGATAAAAATTCGAAACTCTTTTTTGTCATCTTCCGAAAAGGTGTTTACTAATTCTTGTAATTTATCCATTGTTAAAGTCAGTAAATTATTTTATAAAACTAATGTAAATAAAGAGATTTAACAAATTTTAACACACAATAAAAAGTCAGTAAAAATTAGTTTTACGTTTGATAGGTTTTGGAATGAGTTCTATGTTTGTTCAGAATTTAAAAACCTAAAACTATGGAAGCAATCATCATTTCTTTATTAATAGTAGCAATTTTAGCTGTGCCAATTATTTTGTTGGTTTGGTTTAAAGTATCAATAAGTAATTCAATACGTGAGGTCGTTAACAAAGTAAATTCTCTTCATATTAAAATTGATCAACTCCATCGGGCAAAAGAGACTAAAGCTAATCTGGAAGAAGAAAATGTATCCATCAACGAAAGTTTGTTCACTTTAATGGAAGCTTTACCGGAAGAAGATAAAAAGATTAGCGAAGAGTTGGTTGAAGAAGAATTTATTCAAGAAGTAATTGAACCAATTATTCCTGAAATGAAAACGATACCTCAATTGGAAAAGCCTGTTCAACAAAAACAAGCCGCTATTATTCAACCAAAAAAAGAAAAAAGAGACCTCGAAAAGTTTATTGGAGAAAATCTCATCAACAAAATTGGTATTGGAATTTTAGTGTTGGGAATTGCTTATTTTGTAAGGTATGCGATAGATAAAAATTGGATTGGAGAAGTTGGCAGAGTTGCCATTGGTATGTTATCGGGTGGTTTATTAACTTTATTAGCACATAAAATCAGAAAGTCATATCAAGCATTTAGTTCTGTTTTAGTAGGTGGTGCAATGGCTGTTTTTTATTACACCATTTCTATTGGTTTTCACGATTACCAATTATTTTCACAAACTATTGCTTTTAGTATCATGGTCTTAATTACAGGGTTCTCTGTTTTATTATCCATTGGTTACGATAAAAAAGAATTGGCAATTTTGGCTATAATTGGTGCGTTTTCTACTCCTTTAATGGTAAGTAATGGGGCTGGAAATTACATCATTCTTTTTACTTATTTGGGTATTGTAAATATCGGAATGTTGGTGTTGGCTTATTTTAAAAAGTGGAATGTTATTAATATTTTATCATTTGCATTAACAGCCTTGCTCTATGGTTCTTGGTTGGTAAAAGATATCTTTGATGGAGCTTTACCTCCTTACCAAGGAGCTTTTTTATTTGCCAGCCTATTTTATGTGATTTTCTTTTTGATGCACATTATCAATAATGTAAAAGAAAAAAGAAAATTTAAAGGATACGAATTTGGATTAATGCTAGTAACTACAGCACTTTATTATGCTGCGGGAATGTCTATTTTTCATTTAGCTGGCCATGATAATTGGAGAGGATTATTTACTGTTGGTTTAGGAGTGTTTAACCTTTTGTTTGCTTATCCATTATTGAAAGGGAACAAGGTCGATAAGTCGCTAGTTTATTTGTTAATAGGAGTGGTATTAACCTTTGTGAGTTTGGCTGCTCCTGTTCAACTTTCTGGAAACCACATCACTTTATTTTGGGTAACAGAAATGGTTTTGTTATTGTGGTTAGGACAAAAATCGAACATCAAATTTTTAAAGTTGAGCTCGTTTATTATTTTTTGCTTAATGCTCATTAGTTTATTGATGGATTGGCAACAAATTTATTTTGCTTATGGAGCACAATCATTAGCAATTATCGTCAACAAAGGTTTCATCACCACAGCATTTTGTATCGTTGGAGTTGGGGTGTATTCCAAAATATTAAAACATGAAAAAGAAGAGAATCTATTTACAGGGGTAAGTGTTAATTTTTTGAAGAATTGTTCTAACGTGTTGTTGGCAGCTTTAATTTATTTAATAGGGATAATTGAACTTAGTTTTCAGTTAAATACTAGATTAAGTTACCATGCACTAACAACATTAAGTGCTCTTGGATATTCCTATTTGTACATAGTCGGATTAACAATATACGCTAAAAAAACAGCTAACATTTTCCTAGAAAAAGCAATCGCAATTGCTTCTCTTGTTTTGTTGTTTGCATTTCCTTTATTTAATGGGTTGGAACAAATTATTAGAGATAACTATATTACAGGAAACTATTACTTAGGAACGATGGTAGTGCAGTACGTTAATTTGGTTTTAATTATGATAATAGGTTTTCAATTTGTTAAAAACATTAGAAAATGGTTTGGTTTACGTTCACACTTAGGAATAGCAACTGTTTGGGGATTATCTTTTCTTGGATTAGTTGTAGCGAGTATGCAATTAAATCATCAAATGATATTGCTCTTTTTAAACCAATCATTCGATAATTTGAGTTTTATTAATAATCAAACCATTAAAATTGGCTATCCAATTGTGTGGGGAGTTAGTTCTTTTATCTTGATGTTGGTGGGCATGAAATATAAATACAGAACTTTAAGAATAATCTCGTTATCTATATTTAGTATCATCTTATTTAAGTTGTTTTTATTTGACATTAAAGGAGCATCTGAAGCTGGTAAAATAGCTGCATTTATTTTACTAGGAGTGTTGTTATTGGTCATCTCTTTTATGTACCAAAAATTAAAGAACTTGATTCTGAACAATAAATCTGAAACAAAATAAAAAATTATGAAAAAGTTATTTCTCATCATACTCAGTTTTTTGCTAACGAGTAGTTTGTTTAGCCAAGACTATCAGTTTCAAGCTAAAGTGGCAACTATTGATGCTAATGGTTTTTATAAAATAGATTTAAAACCAGAAATTGTTTCAAAACTCAATGCTAATTTTTCTGACATTAGAATAAAGGATAAAGCAGGAAAAGAAGTTCCATACTTTATTGAAAAGGAACCATTTTCGGTAACTAAAAGAGTTTTTAAAGAATATCAGGTAATTGAAAAAATAAATTGGAGAAATGGAGCAACAGTTTTAGTGGTGGAGAACAAAAATAAAGACACGATTAATAATATTCAGTTACAGATAAAGAATTTTGATGTAAGAAAACATATAGAAGTCGCTGCCAGTGATAATTATATCAATTGGTACACGATTAAAGAAAATTACACTTTTTATTCGGCAGATGGGCAATACACTACTTCAGAAGTAAAGAGTTTAAATTTCCCTTATACCGATTATCAATTTTATCGCATCATTATTTATGATTGGTTTAGCATGCCCATCAATGTTTTAAAAGTGGGTTATTACGATACTTTTCAAGAGCAAGGAAAATTTAAAAAACTGATGTCTCCTAAACTTTATCGATGTGATAGTTTGGAAACCAAGCAAACTTACGTTAAAGTTAATTTTAAGGAAACACCCTATTTAGATCAACTTATTTTTAAAGTAGATAAACCCGAATATTTTAATCGAAGTGCTAAAATTTGCTTAAAAAAGGAAGATAAAAAAGGAAGAATTTATTTTGAGACTATAGATGACATTACCTTAAATTCAAATAGTGATTTAACTTCTTATCAGTACGATTTTCCATATACAGCGTTTTACATCATCATCAACAACGAAGATAATCCACCACTAGAGAATATACAAATAGAGGCTTATCAACTTAATAGATATTTAATGGCTTATTTAGAATCGGGGAATAATTATCAATTAGTTTTTGAAAATGATAAAATTGCGGGAAAGCCAAATTATGATATTAATTTTTTTAAGGATAAGATTGGGAAAGATATTCCAATATTAACAACAGAAAACATAAAATCTATTCCTTTCCAAACAAAAAAAGTGGTAACAACTTCAACTATTTGGATATGGATAGTTATATGTTTAGTAGCTTTACTGTTAGGTTATTTTTCTTATCAAATGATTTCTGAAATGGAGAAAAAATAATGATAGTTAAAAGACATTATAAAGAAATAGTATTGATTGCTGTATTCATAGTTACAGTAGTGGTATTATCTTCTATTCAGCCTATTGCACAAGACTTAGCATACCATAATTTTTCCGATTTCAGAAGCTATTTGGGAATTCCTTATTTTTCGGATGTAGTGAGTAATCTCCCTTTTTTAATTATTGGAGTGATGGGCTGGCAACTCTCCAATAAAATCTATCGAAAAAAAACGATGGTATATTTTTTAATGATTTTTATATTGTTTACAGGGATATTTTTCACAGGAGTTGGTTCAGCTTTTTACCATTATGCACCCAATAATTTTACACTAATTTTTGATCGCTTACCTATGACTTTAGTTTTTACTTCTTTTTTTGCAAGTATTATATACGATTATGTAGGAAGTAGAGTAGGAACTATGGCTTTTTATAGCTTGATTATTTTAGGTGTTTACAGCATTTTTTATTGGTATTATACTGAAATAACTGGTGTTGGTGATTTACGTTTGTACGCTTTTATTCAGTTTTTTCCTGTTGTAGCAGTACCTTTTATTTTAATTTTTTATAAAAATAACCAGTTATACACCAAGCAGTTGATGTTCGTGTTTATTGCTTATGTAATTTCTAAATTAACTGAGCATTATGATGCTGCAATATTTGAATTTTTGAAAGTAATCAGTGGGCACACTATTAAACATTTATTTTCAGCATTGGCAGCTTATTTTATTTATCAAATTCACTCCAAAGTTTATAAAATAGGAAGCATAAAAAATACAGTGGATGATTAATATTGAATTTTAATACTCAATATTTAGCGAACCTAAAATAGCTTTTATCGAGATTAATAAGTTAACTTTTTCTGTTTTTTCTATTTCAATAGCCTCCTCTAAATCGAATTTTAAATCATTAATTTCATCTTCAGCGAAAGTGCTATTAAAATTTTCTATCACCGATAACACTTCAATACCAACTAAATAATCACCTTTAATAGCTTGTTTAATAAATGTTGAAATATATTGACTTCCATCTAAGGAAGACTGCCAAAAAATTGAAATTAATATGGGTTTGATGGAAGTATATTTTTTGTTATTGATAGCAGAAATAATTGTTTCTACAATAGTTTGATCTCTTAAATCATACAATAAATTAATTATTTCTTGTTTTATTTCATCGTTGGTTGTAGTTATTAAAGTGTCAATTAAGGGTAAAAACGCTTCTTTTTTTCCATGTTTTCTTAATTGTTCTAAAGCAAATAATATTTTTTTATTCTCTTTTGAAGTAAGGTCAGCAATGATGTTGCTTAATTGGTTATTTTTTTTTGGTTCTAACATAATACATTTTATTATAAAAAAAAGCTCATCAGCCTTTGGCGAATGAGCTTTTAACAATTTTCAATTTCAATTAATAATAAATTAGTCTCCTAACTTTTGTAATATGTTTAGCTAAACGAATAACTTGTTTGGTATATCCAAACTCATTATCATACCAAACATACAAAACAATGTTTTTATGGTCTTTAGATACAATTGTTGCTTTACTATCAAAAACTGAACAGCAAGTATTTCCAATAATATCGTTAGAAACCAGTTCCGGGTCATTTTCATATTTAATTTGATTCACCAAAATACCTTCTAAAGCTGCTCTACGAATTATTTCGTTCACATCATCAACAGAAGTTTCTTTGGTTACATTTAGATTTAATATAGCCAATGAACCGTTTGGAGTGGGAACCCGAACAGCATTTGCGGTTAATTTATCTTTTAAGCTAGGAACAACTTTGGTAACAGCATCTCCAGCTCCTGTAGAAGTAATTACCATGTTGATAGCAGCAGAACGACCTCTACGAGGTTTTTTATGCATATTATCTAGCAAGTTTTGATCATTGGTATAAGCATGAACAGTTTCGATATGACCTTTGATGATACCTAATTTATTTTCAATAGTATATAAAATAGGAGCAATAGCATTAGTAGTACATGATGCAGCAGAAAAGATAGCTATCTCATCAACATTAAATTCATTTTCATTGATACCATATACGATATTTGGAACTTCTTTACCTGGAGCGGTTAATAAAACTTTGCTTGCCCCCTTTGATTTTAAATGTCTTGATAAGGATGTTTTATCTTTAAATACTCCAGTGTTATCAATTATTAAAGCATCATGTATGCCATAAGCTGTATAATCAATATCTTCAGGGTTACTGGCGTCAATCATTTTAACAATTTGTCCATTAATGATTAATGCATTATTTTTTAAATCTTCATCAACAGTTCCTGAAAACAAACCATGTACAGAATCGTTTCTGAGTAATGCAGCTCTTTTAAGGATAGTTTCAGGTGTTACACCTCTTGTTACTATAGCTTTTAATCGTAATTGTTGTCCTTTTCCTGCTTGTTTAATTAATTCTCTAGCAGCTAATCTACCTATTCTACCAAATCCATAAAGAACAACATCTTTTGGTGCAATAACGTGGGCATCTTTATTATCAAATCCAACCAATTTTGCTTTTAAAAAATCAAGTTGAGAATTAAAGTTAGTTTTTTCTAAACTCCATTCACTAGCCAATTTACCTATATCTAATTTTGAAGGTGGTAAATTTAGATTACATAATTCTTTAGCAATGGCAGTTGTTTCTTGAATGCTAACTGGGTTGTAAGCAATTGACTTTGCAACTTTGTGCAGTTTTAAAATTTCTGAAATGTTTTTGTCAACCAGAGGATTTCTAAATAAGATGAGTTCTACTGATTTTCCATACATTAAATCGCCAACGCAGCTAATTAAGTTAATAGCTGATCGTTCATCATTTACGAATTGATTTAATCTAAACTCGTAATCTGTTTTGTTATCTACTAATTCCATTTTTAAAAAGTTTTATTTATCCTAAATATGATTTTAATAATTTACTTCTTGATGAATGTCTTAGTCTTCTAATGCCTTTTTCTTTAATTTGTCTAACACGTTCTCGAGTTAAGTCAAATTTTTCTCCAATTTCTTCTAAAGAGAGGGGATGTGGAATTGCTATTCCAAAAAATAATTTAATTACATCTCTTTCTCTTTCTGTTAAAGTAGATAAAGACCTATCTATTTCTTTTTGTAATGATTCGTTTAATAAACTAATATCTGCTTTTGGTGAATTACCATTTGATAAGACATCTAGCAAAGTACCATCTTCTCCATCTTTAAAAGGAGCATCCATGGAAACATGTCGTCCAGATATTTTTTGAGATTCGGTTACTTTAGATTCATCTATTTCTAATGATTCAGCAATTTCATCAGCAGATGGTTCTCTTTCAAATTCTTGTTCTAATCTAGAAAAAGCTTTGTTTATCCTATTTAATGAACCAACCTGATTTAATGGAAGTCTAACTATTCTTGCTTGTTCAGCTATTGCTTGTAAAATGGATTGACGAATCCACCAAACGGCATAAGAGATAAATTTAAAACCCCTCGTTTCATCAAATCGCTGTGCAGCTTTAATTAAACCTAAGTTCCCTTCGTTGATTAAGTCGGGTAAAGTAAGTCCTTGGTTTTGATACTGTTTTGATACTGATACAACAAATCTAAGATTTGCTTTTACTAATTTTTCGAGTGCTTTTTGATCTCCTTGTCTAATTTTCTGAGCTAATTCTACTTCGTCTTCGGCTGTTATTAATTCTTCTCTTCCAATTTCCTGTAAATATTTATCCAAAGATGCACTATCACGGTTGGTAATAGATTTAGTAATTTTTAATTGCCTCATTTCAACAGTTTAAGTTAATTACGATAGGACTCCAAAATTATCCATTTTTTCTTATCCAAACATTTATTTCCCATATAAAAAATAACTATTTTTTTATCGACAATAATTTAATGTTAGTCTAATTATATGTTCTGTTTGTGTTGATTTTTTTAAATAAAAAAATCTCGTTCCAATATTTTAGCACGAGATTTTGAAAGAGTATAAATTATACTTGGAGGAGAAGGTGGTTTAAATAAAAGTCTAAAATTAGTGAGTTAACCTTTATATTTTTCTTTGATGGAT
>CAYHWX010000116.1:0-10974 GCA_964360245.1 uncultured Vicingus sp. | reverse complement strand
TAATACTAATAATTGAACACTTCTAGGTCTTCCAAAAGCCAACATAGCATCCAAACCAGATCTAATGGTTCTGCCTGTAAATAAAACATCATCCACCAAAATCACTTTTTTATCCTCAATGATAAATTCTATTTCGGTTTTACTTGCTACCAATGGAATATCATGTCTTCTATAGTCATCTCTATAAAAAGTAACATCTAAAGAGCCAACTTGGACATCGTATTTTTTGTTGATTGATTTGAGTTCTGCTTTTATTCGGTTAGCCAAAAAAGTTCCTCTTGGTTGCAAACCAATGATAACGGTATCAGAAAAATCGTTGAAATTTTCAATAAGCTGATGAGCCAGCCTCTTTATGGTAAGATCAAATTGGGTTGAATATAATATTATTCGATCGTTATGCTTCATTAAAGCACAAATATATACTATTTTTTGGTAAATCTTTAGGGGGAGTTCTAAAAATCGAATTTTTTGATTACACACCCCTTGCCCCTCTTGGTAGAGGGGATGTGAAATGTTAATTTTTAGAACCCAAAAAAGAATAAAAAAAGCCTTTCTGAAAAAAATCAGAAAGGCTTTGTAGATTTAATTGGAAGAATAAATTAATTTTTTTCTCCTTTTTCCATATCAGCTTTTAATGAAGAAAGAGCATCTAAATCACCTAATGTAGTTTTTTCTACATTATCGTTCACTTTTTTCATTGCTTTAGAAGCTTTTTTAGCTTGAGTTTTTTTCTCAGCTGCAATTTCTTCTTCAGAGGCTTTGTGCATTAAAGTATGAGATAAAACAATTTTTTTAGATTTTTTGTTAAATTCTAATACTTTAAAATCAACTTTATCTTCTAATTTAAGGAATGTGCCATCTTCTTTTTCAGCATTTCTTTTGTTTACGATTCCTTCTACACCATGCTGTAAAGTAACAATTGTTAATCCTTTAGGAGTAATTTCAGTTACAGTTCCTTTATGTACAGAGCCTTCAGTGAAAATAGTTTCAAAAATATCCCATGGGTTTTCTTCTAATTGTTTATGACCTAAACTTAATCTTCTATTTTCTCTGTCTATTTCTAAGATAACCACTTCCATATCTTCACCAACTTTTGTCAATTCAGATGGATGGTTAATTTTCTTAGACCAAGATAAATCAGAGATATGTATTAAACCATCAACACCAACTTCTAATGCAACGAATACACCAAAATCGGAAATATTGGTTACTTTACCTTTATGTTTAGAGCCAATAGTGTATTTTTTATCAACTCCTTCCCAAGGGTCTTGAGTTAATTGTTTAACACCAAGCGACATTTTTCTTTCTTCTCTATCTAAAGTTAATACTTGAGCTTCAATCTCTTCGCCAACTTTAAAGAATTCTTGAGCTGGTTTTAAATGGTTACTCCAAGTAATTTCAGATACGTGAACTAAGCCTTCCACTCCAGGAATCACTTCAATAAAAGCACCATAATCAGCAACAACAACAACTTTTCCTTTGATGGTGTCACCTATTGCTAATTTGGCATCTAATTTATCCCATGGGTGCTCTTGTAGTTGTTTAACACCTAATGCAATTCTTTTCTTATCGTCATCAAAATCAAGAATAACAACATTTAATTTTTGGTCTAATGTTAAGAATTCTTCTGGATGATTAATTCTTCCCCAAGATAAATCGGTGATGTGAACTAAGCCATCTACCCCACCTAAATCAATAAATACACCATAAGAAGTTATGTTTTTAACAGTACCTTCTAGTACTTGACCAATTTCTAATTTAGATATAATTTGAACTTTTTGTTGTTCCAATTCAGCTTCAATTAACGCTTTATGAGAAACTACAATATTTTTAAATTCTTTATTAATCTTAACGACTTTAAATTCCATTGTTTTATCAACGTAAACATCGTAATCTCTAATTGGTTTAACGTCAATTTGAGAACCAGGTAAAAACGCCTCAATTCCAAATACGTCAACAATTAATCCACCTTTAGTTCTACATTTAACGTATCCTTTAATTATTTCTTGAGAAGCTAATACTTCGTTTACTTTATCCCATGCTCTTAAAGCTCTTGCTTTGCTGTGAGATAAAATTAATTGTCCATTTTTGTCTTCTTGACTGATAACAAAAACTTCCACTTTATCACCTGCTTTTAAATCAGGGTTGTATCTAAATTCTGAAATAGAAATAACTGCTTCAGATTTATATCCAATATTAATTACTACATCTCTGTTAGAAACAGCTATCACCTCGCCATCTAAAACCTCTTGATTAACAATTGATTTTAAAGTGTCGTCGTAAACTTTTTCCATTTCACCTTTTTCAGCAATGGTATAAGAATCTTCATATTTTCCAATTCTTTCCCAATTAAAATCTGATAATGGTTTGGTTTCACCTTTTTTCTTAACTACAGGTGTAGCTTTTATTGCTGCGGGTGTTTCTGTTTTTTCTACAACAGCTTCTGGTTTTGCTTTTGCTACTACTTCAGCCTTAGCTTCTTTTTTAGCTTCTACAACTTTTTCTGTTTTCTTTACCGCTTTTTTAGGGATTGTTTTTTTTGCTACAGCTTTTTTTTCTACAGCCTTTTCTTTGTTTTCTGACATTTTATTTTTTTTGTATCTCGTTTATTTTCAGTGTCAACGAGAGAAGATTATTAAAAGCTATGCACTGATACAAAGCCATATTTTTAAGGAGGACAAAAATAAGTTTATTTTTATTTAATTAAAAGTAAATCAGTAATTTAATTATTAAAATGTTTTTATCTACCTAGTTTAACCACATCAATACACTATTTACTATCAATCATTACAATATTTTAATAAATTTGCCATTCCTATGAGAGCATTTGATATTCCTAATTATTATAGAAGTTCTTTTATTTCTACCATAAAGAATTTAAGAAAAGACGCTGATTCTAGAAAAAAAGACTTTACACCAACTTTACTTGATTTTGGTGGTGTTCAATTTTTAATTCCAAGGCACTTTGGATTTTGTTATGGTGTTGAAAATGCAATAGAAATTGCTTATAAAGCTGTAAGTGAAAATCCAGGAAAGAATATTTATTTATTAAGTCAAATGATTCACAATCCTATTGTAAATAAAGACTTACAAGATAAAGGGATTCAATTTATCATGGACACTGAAGGAAAACAGTTTGTTGATTGGGATGTTATAACTAAAGATGACATTATTATTATTCCAGCTTTTGGAACTACACTTGAAATTAAAGATAGGATTAACTCCATTGGATTAAAGACAAAAAAATACAATACTACTTGCCCGTTTGTTGAACGAGTTTGGAAACAATCAGAAAAATTAGGTGCAAATGATTATACCATTATTATTCATGGTAAGCACAAACACGAAGAAACAAGAGCGACATTCTCTCACAGTGAAAAAAATGCACCTTCTTTAATTATTAAAGATATTAATGAAGCTCAGATATTAGAGGATATTGTTTTAGGAAAAAGAGATAATAGTGAGTTTGAAACCATTTTTAAAGACCGATATTCCAAAAACTTCGACATTAATCAACACTTACAAAAGATTGGGGTGGTCAATCAGACAACAATGCTAGCTTCAGAAACTCAAGAAATAGCGGATTTTCTAAAAAATACGATGATAAAAAAATTCGGATTAGAAAGTATAAAAAAACATTTTGCCGATACTCGTGACACCCTTTGTTATGCAACGAATGATAATCAACAAGCAACTATTGGGTTATTGAAAGAAAACGCAAATTTAGCAATTGTAGTTGGTGGATACAATAGTTCAAACACTTCTCATATTGTTGAATTATGTGAACAAAAGTTACCTACTTATTTTATTAATTCTGCCGATGAAATAGAAAGTGAAAAAATCATTAATCACTACAATTTTCATTCAAAAGAAATCTTACAAACATTGGATTACTTAAATTTTAAAAAACCATTAAGAATTATCTTAACCAGTGGAGCGTCTTGTCCTGACACGATAGTTGATGAAGTTTTGGATAAATTATTAAGTTACTTTCAAACAACCATTACCAAAGAGGAAATAATTAATAAAATGCTCTAAAGAGATTAACCATTTGCTAATTCTAGGTATGTCTTATAAGATAATTGTTGTGGAACTGCTACTGTAAATAACACCGCATTAGTTATCATCTCCAAATTAATTTGTTTTTCATCTTCGATAATGAAAAAGTCGTTTTCTTTTACATTTTCACCAGCTATTTCTACTGTTCCCTTTAATAAATAAAAAGAATGAATCTTGTTCGCGTTTAATTTTAGCTGATGATTTCCTTTTGAAATTATGTATTCATTAATTTCTACCCCTTCAGCATCCATCTCTACTGGACCACCATTCCCAATGTAATTTTTTATTTTTACTCCATCTTCTTCAAAATATTTCATTTCTGCAGAACAATAATCGTTGTAGGTAGCTTCTTTGGTTATGGATTTTTGGATGTTTGGGTCAAACCAAATTTGAAACATTCTTCCTCCTTCCATAATTTTTTCTGCATGTGTAATTCCATTTCCAGAACGTATGATTTGTGCATCTCCTTTTTTTAAAGAAAGCCACCTGTTAAACTTGCTGTCATAATGTTGTATTTCTCCTTCCATAACAAAAGACAGAATTTCGAATAGTTGATGAGGATGCTCACCTATCA
Source organism: uncultured Vicingus sp. (assembly GCA_964360245.1). Classification (GTDB taxonomy): domain Bacteria; phylum Bacteroidota; class Bacteroidia; order Flavobacteriales_E; family Vicingaceae. The sequence goes on along the minus strand of CAYHWX010000116.1, from coordinate 6,341 downwards.
ATCCTCCATTATCAGACCATGCGTTTGCCCAATAAAACAAATTGGAATAAGACTGTTGAATTCCTCCATCTTGTGGAAAACCAATGGGTTTATTTTCTAAAATTTTCATTCCATCAAATGCACCTTTGGCTTGATCTTCTAATTTTAATAGTTTAATTGACATTAATTAATTGTTTTAATCCGTCAGATGACGGATATATACATGTTTATTTGTAAAAAAAATTATTTTCGAATTTTATCTAAAATTGTATTGATAAGTTTAGCTTCTCCAACGGTAATGTTGTTAATTAATTGATCAAAATCATTCATTTTTGAAGTCAACTTTTCCAATAGTTTTATTCCTTGGTCAGTTATTTTTACATCAACTTGTCTTCTATCGTGCTCGCAAATCACTCGTTCAATTAATTCTTTTTGTCTCAATTTTTCTACTAACCTACTAGTGTTTGACATTTTATCTATCATTCTCCCCATAATATTGTTGACAGATATTGCATTTGGATGCTGCCCTTTTAATATTCTTAACACATTGTATTGTTGTGGACTAATACCATACGGTTTTAAAATTTTTGTATTTTCAGAATCTAACCAATGCCCTGTAAATAAGATATTTAAAACTGCTTTTTGGTGTTCAGATTTAAATTGTTTTTGTTTTAATTCTTCTTCTAGTTTCATATTATTTTTTTACTTTACAAATATATACAAAAACATTAAATGTACATACATATATAAAACTTAAAATAAAAGGAGCAATAATTTTTAGCTCCTTAAATTTTATGCAATTTCTAATAAAGCCTTGTTGATATTGGTTTCTACTCTTTTCAAAACGTCTGAAACATCTGATTTTATAAATTTGTCACCAGTTATATTTTCATACAATTCGATGTACCTTTCTGATATTTCAACAATAAATTCATCTGACATTTCTGGGATAACCTGACCTTCTTTTCCTTGAAAATCATTTTCAATTAACCATTGTCGGACAAACTCTTTTGATAATTGTTTTTGATTTTCTCCTTTGGCTTGTCTTTCTTGATACCCTTCTGCATAAAAATAACGAGAAGAATCGGGAGTATGAATTTCATCTATTAAATAAATAATATTCCCCACTTTACCAAATTCATACTTGGTATCTACTAATATTAATCCTTTTTCTGCAGCTATCTCTGTCCCTCTTTGAAAGATTTTTCTAGTGTAATCTTCTAATTTTATATAATCTGAGTCTGAAACAATTCCTTGCGATAATATTTCTTCTCTAGAAATATCCTCGTCATGACCAACACTGGCTTTAGTTGTAGGGGTAATAATAGGCTCAGGAAATTTATCGTTTTCTTTCATTCCATCTGGCATAGCTACTCCACAAAGTATTCTTTTTCCTGCTTTGTACTCTCTCCAGGCATGTCCAGACAGATAACCTCTAATTACCATTTCTACTTTAAAAGGCACACACATTTTTCCGATAGTCACACTTGGGTCTGGCACATCTATTACCCAATTAGGAACTATATCTTCTGTAGCTTTTAAAAACTTAGCAGCTATTTGATTTAATACTTGGCCTTTGTATGGAATTGCTTTAGGTAAAACGACATCAAATGCCGAAATTCGATCGGAAACAATCATAACTAACAAATCATTATTTACATTGTACACATCTCTTACTTTTCCTTTGTAATAACTTTTTTGATTAGGAAATTTAAAATTAGTTTCTTTAATAGCATTGCTTTGCATTATCATCAATTTAGTTTGCAAAATTAAAAAAGACAATTAGTATTTCTAATCGCCTTCTTAATAAATATTCAACTTTTATTAACATTATAATTTTTCTAAAGCAGACTCCAATATTTCTTTAACTTCTTTAGCAAAAGGTGCTAAAGTATTATTTCCAGTAAGTTTAAAAGCTGCTTCAGGATCCATGATAGATACGTCTACACTTCCATCTTTATTTTCAATAATGGTGACATTACAAGGCAACAAAATACCTATTTTTTCCTCTTCTTGTAATGCTAAATAGGCATAATTAGGGTTGCATGCTCCTAATATTTTATACTGCTGAATATCCTTATCAATTTTAGCCTTCATGGTGGCTTTCATATCAATCTCTGTTAATATTCCAAAGCCTTTTTCTTTTAGCACTTCTTTTATTTTTTGTTCAGCTTCTTCAAAACTGTAATGGGTTGTTTTGTTTAAATAATACATCGTTTAAATTTTAATAATTAATTTCTGGAACAAAAATACTAAATATTACTAACATATATAGATTTCTATATATATTAATTTTCATTCAAAAAAATATAACTTGTTAGTAAATAAAAAAAATCAAACTCTAATTCCAATTAAAAGAATATCATCTACTTGTTCTAATTTGCCTTTCCACTCATTAATAGATTTATTCAAATAATCTTCTTGTTTGCTCATACTTTTGTCATTGATGTCCAATAGCATTGTTTGTATTTGTTTGTATTTGAATTTTTTACCATTTTCTCCACCAAATTGATCGGCATAACCATCGGTAAAAATATATAAAGTATCACCTTTCTCTATATCAATGATATGATTTGTAAATGGAATTAATTCTCCACTAAATATTCCAATGGGCTGTTTATCACCTTTTATTTCTTCTATTTTTTTATTGGTAATTTTCCATAAAGGATTATTTGCTCCAGCAAATTCTACTCGTTTATTATCACTATCAAAAGAGAGCAATGAAATATCCATCCCATCTTTGTTTTCACCTTGTGCACCTGTTTGTTTCAATGAAAAAATAATTTTTTCTCTCAGTTTATCAAGTATGATTGAAGGAGTAGTAGTTCCTTTTTCATTAATAATTTCGTTTAAAAAAGCATTTCCAATCATACTCATAAATGCTCCGGGAACACCATGACCAGTGCAATCCACTGCTGCAATAATTCGTTTTCCATTTTTTTCTGCGAACCAATAAAAATCACCACTCACAATATCTTTTGGTTGAAAAAACACAAAGGCATTCGGGAAGATTTTATATTTAATATCTTTTGCAGGTAAAATTGCTTCTTGAATACGTTTTGCATAGTTGATGGAGTCTGTAATGTCTTTATTTTTTTCTTCAACAATTAATCGTTGCTTATCAATAATTACATTTTGCCTTTTAGTTACTCGAAACCGGTTATTGATTACCAATAAAAAACTAATCAATAAAATAAAACCAGAAACAGAAAAAATTACAATAAGATTACTTCTCTTTTTTTCTTCCTCCATGATTATTTGTTGTTGCTTTTGTTCGGTTTGAAGAGATTTTATTTTTAATTCTTTTTTTTCTGTATCAAACTCCGTTTGTAACTGATTAATTTGTTTTTGATTTTCTTCGTTATATACAGAATCTTTCAATGCTACAAATATTCTTAAAAATTCTGCTTCCTGTTTGCTATTTTTTTCTAGTCGTGCTGCATTCGACAGCTCTTTTAATACTTCAAGCTGATAGCTCTTAGATTTAATCTTTAAGGCTAGAAAGTAGCTCTTATTCAAATATTGCTTTGCAACAGCCATATTACCTTTTTTCATATAAACAATTCCCAAATTTAAGCTTGATAATGCAGCCATTTCATCATCATGAAGTCGTTCTTTTATTTCAAAACATTTTTTAAGGTAATAAATTGAGGAATCTAACATTCCTAATTTGAAATATGTTTCACCAATATCGTTGTAAGAATCTCCTAAGGCATTTTCATTATTTAATTTTTTTCTAATTACGATTGCTTTTTTTCTTATTTCGATAGACTTAGAAAAATCTTCTAAATAGAAATAACAATTGGCTAAATTATTAATGGCAGAGCTTAAACCAGCCAAGTTCTTATTTTTTGATTGCAATGTAACAAGTAATTCAAAATATTCTTTCGCTTCTTTGTACTTTTTTGTTTGTAAGTAAAGTAGCCCTAGTGAACCATATATTTTAATTTCCCAATCTTCTCGTTTATTTTTTCTAGCAATGCTTAATGCTTCTTTTGCTTCATTTAACCCTTTTCCATACTCTCCGGTTACATATCTAGCCTCGCAGAGTGAAAAATAAGAGAGAAAAAGCCCTTTATCGTAATTCAATTTTTTTGAAATATTTTTAGCTATAGTTGCATGTGCAATTGTACTGTCAGGCAAATTCCAACCATAGTGACGAGCAATGCCAATGTGTAATAATACTTTTCCTGTATCCGTTTTTTCATGCTTCAATTCATTTAACAAAGAATCTATCTGAGCATTTACAAATGACAGTTGAAATTGAAACAAGAGAAATAAAAAAAAATACTTTTTCAATATAAATTTTGATATTTTTTAGAAATATATGATTTAAAATTTAAATGGTTAATTTCTGAAACAAAGATAATGACTAAATATTAAACATTAAAAAAAAGCCTCCGTCAATTGACGGAGGCTTTATCTTTAAAAAAGTTTTTGGAGTATATATTAAATTACTTTTACATTTACTGCATTCATTCCTTTTTTACCTTCTTGTAGTTCAAATTCAACTTCATCACCTTCTGTAATTTCGTCAATTAAACCTGATTGGTGTACAAAATGATCTTTGTCTGTTCCTTCTTCGCTTATAAAACCAAATCCTTTGGTAGCGTTGAAAAATTTTACTGTTCCTTTATTCATTATTATCTATTATAAATTTATATTAAGTGCAAAGGTACAGTTATATCATGGATAATAATGTTTTTTACATCTTTAATTTGAATTTCGGTCAAAATAGATTCAAAAAAACAGGAACAAAACCAAACATTTTAAAGAGATTCGGCATAAAAATTTAGAACTAATTTGACTATAGGACTTAATAATTAAAATTCCTCTTACCTTTGTGGTATAATTCTGAAATGCTACTTGATATCAATTAAACTATCATTTCTTAAATAATAGCTATGTCATTTAACTCATTAGGATTAGCTGATACTTTATTAAAAGCGGTCAGTGCACAGGGATATACAACACCTACTCCAATTCAAAAAAAAGTAATTCCTATTATTTTAGAAGGGAAAGATGTATTGGCTTCTGCTCAAACAGGTACAGGTAAAACAGCTGGTTTTACATTACCAATACTTCAACTACTAACTTCTGGTCAACAATTAAGAAACAGACCTATTCGGTCTTTAATTTTAACTCCGACAAGAGAATTAGCTGCTCAAATATCTGAAAACGTAAAAGATTATAGTAAATTTTTAGATATCAAATCTACCGTTATTTTTGGTGGAGTCAACCAAAATCCGCAAGTTCAAGCTTTAAGAAATGGCGTTGATATTTTAATTGCTACACCTGGTCGTTTACTCGATTTACAAAATCAAGGATTACTTTCTTTAGCAAAAGTAGAAATATTAGTTTTGGATGAAGCCGACCGCATGCTGGATATGGGATTTTTGAGAGACATTAAAAAGATTCTCAATTTACTTCCTTCAAAAAGACAAAACCTATTGTTTTCTGCTACTTTTTCTAAAGAAATTAAGCAACTGGCTCAAAGTATATTAAATCACCCAGTTACCGTTGAAGCTACACCAGGAAACACCACTGCTGAAATGGTAAATCATAAAATATATCGTGTTGATAAGGGGAAAAAAACGGAATTAGTAATAAAATTAATAATTGATGGAAATTGGCAGCAAGTATTGGTTTTTACTAGAACAAAACATGGAGCCAATAAGCTATGTGAAAAAATGCAAAAAAAAGGCATAACTGCTTCAGCTATTCATGGAAATAAAACACAAGGAGCTAGAACCAAAGCTCTTGCTGGATTTAAAGATGCCACTATTCGCGTATTGGTGGCGACAGATATTGCTGCTCGTGGTTTAGATATTCCATTATTGCCTCATGTAGTTAATTTTGAATTACCTAATATTTCTGAAGATTATATCCACCGAATTGGTCGTACCGGTAGAGCTGGCTCTAGTGGTGATGCTATTTCTTTAGTGAGTCATGACGAAGAAGAATATGTTAGAGGAATAGAAAAATTGTTGGGACACCGATTAACCAGCGAAGTAATACCCGGTTTTGAACAAAGTTTTATGTCTAAACAAGAATTAGAAGCCGCTGTGCAGGCGAATAAACAACAGCAAAGACCACAAGGTGGAAATCGTGGTAGAACTAAAAGACCAAACAACAGAAACAACAATAATAGAAGAAGGAATTAATCACGAAAAATCTGAACTAACTTTACCAACAAATTAATAAATAACTATTTTGGAAAATTTCAAAGAACTTGGTGTCGATAAAAATTTTATTAAAGGGTTAAACGAACTGGGAATTATTACTCCTACTCCTATTCAAAACGAAGTTATTCCACTTTTATTAACTACCAAAACCGATTTGGTTGGACAAGCTAATACAGG
>CAYHWX010000115.1:0-11090 GCA_964360245.1 uncultured Vicingus sp. | reverse complement strand
GTATTACCAACACCAGAAGCAGCTAGTCCAATAGAAGTATTAGAGTTAGTCCAAGAAAAAGAACCCCCAGCAGGAGTGCTAGCAAAAGCACTAACAGGAACAATATCACCAGGACAAGCTTGGATGTTTCCAATCGCATTTGTTGAAGCTCCAGGATTAACGGTTATTGTAATGTTATCTGAACCAACACAGTTGTTAGGATCTGTTACTGTAACTGTATAAGTTGTTGTAGTAGTTGGGTTAACCGTAGGATTAAAAATAGAAGAAAAACCCATATTTAAAGGCTCATCCCACACATAACTATATCCAACACCATTTGGAGTTACACCCAAGGTATATGAACCTCCAAAACAAATAGAATCATTTAACCCTGCATCAACAACTAACAAAGGAGAAATGGTTACAGTAACAGCAGTTCTAGGGCTAACACAACCATTAATAGTAGTTTGTACATAATAGGTGGTGTTTGCAATTAGTAGTGGAGTGGTATAACTAGCCCCAGTTGTAAGCAATGTTCCAGCAACAGGCGCATCAAACCATTCATAAGTTCCGCCTGGAGCAGTTGCTGTGAGTGTTGTAGAATTATTAGGACAAATGGTCACATTTAATACGGTTGGAGCTGGTGGTGTTGGATTTACTGTTATCGTTATATTGTCTGAACCAACACAGTTGTTAGGGTCTGTTACTGTTATTGTATAGGTTGTTGTTGAAGTTGTGCTAACAGTTGGATTTAAAACAGTAGAAAAACCCATGTTTAAAGGCTCATCCCACACATAACTATATCCAACTCCATTTGGAGTCGCCCCCAACGTATAAGTATCGCCAAAACAAATTGCAGTATCCAAGCCTGCATCAACAACTAGCAATGGAGAAATAGTAACAGTTACTGCTGTTCTTTGGCTTGTGCACCCATTAACTGTAGTTTGTACATAATAGGTTGTAGTTGAACTTAATACTGGAGTTGTATAACTTGCATTAGTAATCAATAATGTTCCAGCAACAGGAGCATCAAACCATTCGTAAGTTCCGCCAGGAGCAGTAGCAGTAAGTGTTGCAGAATTATTAGGACATATCGTTACTCCTAATGCTGTAGGTGCAGGTGGCGTTGGATTAACAGTAACGGTTAAACATGTTGGAGGGCTTGTTGCGGGACAAGCATCAGTCCAATCAACACAAATTTGACCACCTGGAGTTGTATTCCATGTTACGTTTAAAGAAGTTGTATTCTGACCACTTGTTATTGTCGCTCCTGCTGGTACTGTCCAATTATAGGCGATTGCACCAGCTTGAGCAGGAACCGTATATGTAGCAATACTTCCTTCACACACAGAAATTGGTCCTGTGATTACAGCTATTGCAGGAGGAGGAGGGCAGCAACTACCATTATAAGTAACCCTTAAATTAGAGGATGTTCCATTAATAATTTTATAGTTGGTAGAAGGTTCATTGTCAAACATTAATGCTACTTGAAACCAATCAACAGGAAGTTGAGCTTGTAATAGTGCATTTGCTGTTACCCCTAAACCATAATATCCATAAGTGCCTGTACCATTTATAGTGAAAGAAGTATATAATCCAGTTCCAAAGTCGGTATAAGCAGCAGGGTTAATAGCTCCGTAAGGACCAAAAGCACCAGTAACATCGTTAACATGTACTAATTCTGGAGTAGCCGCAACAACTGTTGCTACATTAACCTGAAGTTCAACATTGGTTATACAGGAATTATCTGGAATAGAAGCGGTGTTAAATTTTATCCAAGCCCTATGTGTTAAATTTCCACAACATACTCCAATAAATACAAAACCCGGATTGTCAACAAAATTATTTGGAGATTGCCAACCGCCTGTTGCCCCAGCCAAAACAACAGTTGGGTCAATAGAAATGGGATATTTAGTATTAGCATCTTTTAACCACTCAACAGGAACAAGAGTAGTAATGCTCCAACTATCATTTTTTTGATGTAATAAGTATTTACCTTCAACAGTATTTGCCCCATCTGACCCCAACCCATAATTATCAAAAAAGACAGGCGCTGGAATGGTAAGAATATGATTGCCTTTTGCATCAAATATGAATAAAGGTGAAGATGTTAATGAATTATTAACTTTATCAAGAGCTGTAATTTTCCATCCTTTTGGAAGCTCTAATATTTCCTGAAAACCAAAATATTCTGAAGACACATTGTTTAATAAGGTTGGTGGAGCACTTAAAACAATATTGTTTTTAATCTCCCCATTTAATATGGTAAACTCATCCGAAATAGTAGGATAAATGTCAGGATAACTAATAGTGTTATTGATAACATTTGCAATTGAATTGTCAGAACGGATAGGTATTATATTAATATTATTTTTGCCGTCAATTATTACTAGTTTCTTTTCAGAATGAATAAATATTTCGTCTTTAGCATTGACAATTAATTTTATTTTATTAGAACTACTAACGTTCTTTGGAAAATAGGATTCAATTACATTACTTTCATTTTTGTAACCACCATTGTAGGAGGAGATAGTTGTATTAATTACCTCCCAAACACCATTTTTATTGTAATGAACTGGAGAAGATGAAAAAATAGCTTCTTTATCTCCATTCTCTTTTAAATATACTTTGGAGTACATTCCACGTTCGTTCTTAATCTCCGAATTTTGATTAAAAATAGTGTTTAATTGAGCATTTGCAGTAGTCACTAACAAAGACAAAAATGTAAATAAAAATAAAGAAAGGTATTTTATTATCATATCATGTTTGTTTTTGCTCACGCAAAAGACGCAAGTTTTTACAATTTAGTTGCTTGTTTTGAATGATTTAGCACTTCGAATGTACAAAAATTTTATACATAGCTAAATAATTTGTAAAATTAAATTTGGAAACTAGCTAAAAAAAGTAGTAGAAATAGAATAAAAATTGGAAATTAATCAACAGTTAGTAATATTTTTCTATAAAAAAACCTCTTGAGAATTCAAAAGGTTTTTAATTGAAGATACAATTTTTTAAAAATCGAATTTTATTCCCTGAGCCAATGGTAAACTATCAGAGTAATTAATGGTATTGGTTTGTCTTCTCATGTATGCTTTCCAAGCATCAGAGCCAGATTCTCTTCCTCCACCAGTTTCTTTTTCTCCACCAAAAGCACCACCAATTTCTGCTCCAGAAGTACCAATATTTATATTGGCAATTCCACAATCGGAGCCAGCAGTTGATAAAAACAACTCCATTTCTCGCATGTTGTTAGTAAATAGTGCAGAAGACAAACCTTGTGGAACGCCATTTTGCATCGCAATTGCTTCCTCAATGGTTTTGTATTTCATTACATAAAGTATTGGTGCAAAAGTTTCTTCCTGAACAATTTTAAAATCATTTTTTGCTTCAATAATGCAAGGTTTAACATAGCAACCACTTTCATAATTTTCTCCAGTTAAAATCCCTCCTTCAACAATAATTTTAGCACCTTCTTTTTTTGCTTTTTCGATGGCATTTAAATAATCCTGAGTTGCATTTACATCAATCAGTGGTCCGACATGATTGGTTGAATCCAAAGGATTTCCAATGCTTAATTGGCTATAAGCGTTTTTCAACACACCAATTGTTTTGTCATACACACTTTCGTGAATAATTAATCTTCGGGTAGAAGTACAACGTTGTCCTGCAGTACCAACTGCACCGAAAACAGCACCAACCAATACCATGTTTAAATCTGCATGTTCTGATACGATAATAGCGTTGTTTCCTCCTAATTCTAAAATGGTATTACCAAAACGTTCAGCTACAGTTTTAGATACGTGACGACCAATTCTGGTTGAGCCTGTAAATGAAACTAATGGAATTCGTTGGTCATTATTAATTAAATCTCCCGATTCGTTACCAATTACTAAGCAGCTAACTCCTTCTGGAACATTGTTTCTTCTTAACACATCAGCAATTATATTTTGACAAGCTATTGCACACATGGGAACTTTAGAACTTGGTTTCCAAATACAAACATCGCCACAAACCAATGCTAACATAGAATTCCAACTCCAAACAGCAACTGGAAAATTAAATGCGGAAATAATTCCAACAACCCCAAACGGATGCCATTGCTCATACATTCGGTGCTTTGGACGTTCGCTGTGCATGGTTAATCCATACAATTGACGAGATAAACCAACAGCAAAATCACAGATATCAATCATTTCTTGAACTTCGCCTAACCCTTCTTGCAAACTTTTTCCCATTTCATAGGAAACTAATTTACCAAGTGGGTCTTTGTATTTTCGTAACTCATCACCCATTTGACGAACAATTTCTCCTCTTTTTGGGGCTGGCATTAATCGCCAAATTTTAAAAGCTTCTTCGGCAGTCGCCATCACATTTTTATAATCTTCAACAGTTGCAGCATTTACGCTACCTATCAACTGACCGTCAACGGGCGAATAAGAATCGATTTTTTTCCCTCTTGTTAGGATGTGTTTTAACCCAGTGCTTGCACCGTAATTATTTTCTTTTATTCCTAATTCGTCTAAAATGCTTTTTATTCCAAAGCTTTTTGCGGTTAATGTATCTGACATATTTGCTATTTTTAGTTGTTTAAAAATGGATTGCAAATTTAACGAATAAAAATGAATGCTTGTTTAGAAAAATTTTAGCGTAATTTTGGGTGATGGATGAAATAACAAATAGGGTCGAAAATAGTAATTTGATTCAGGTTAATTTAGATGATTATTATCCTAAAGAGGAACGTGTTTTATTTGATTTAAAAGTTGTTTTGCACGAAGAATTGGTGTTAATAGAAAAAGACATTCGCACTTTTGTAAAACAAAATGATTGGTCGGTTTACCAAGATAAGTATGTTGGTATATTTTGCTCAGCCGATGCCATTGTTCCGCTATGGGCTTTTATGTTAATTGCCTCTAAACTTAAACCTTTTGCTAAAAAAGTGGTAATGGGAAATAAAGTGGAATTAGAAAAAGCCATTTTTAACGAGATCATTTCAAGTATTGATTTTACTATTTTTAAAGATAAAAGTGTAATAGTTAAAGGTTGTGGAAAATACCCCATACCCGAATCTGCTTTTGTAGATTTTACAGTAAAATTACAAAACTATGCGAAAAACATAATGTTCGGTGAAGCTTGTTCGGCAGTGCCATTATTCAAAAAACAATCATAAAATATAGTAAAACAAAAAGTTTTATGAAAGTAGAACTGAAATAATAGTTTTTATTTTAATGCTGTAAGGCAACCAAAATCAGAAATAATCTGTATTATGGTTGCACCATAATAAATGAAAGTAAAATTAAATATCAAGTGGTTAACACTAACTCTAAAACCAGTAAATTTTTTTACCAGCTTTTTGATAGTTTTTAATTTTTCTCAGGTACTTGGAAACTGTCCATCTATTAATTCATCTTTTACTCCATCTGTAATTAATATTTGTGGACCAGGAGCAACTAGCATTAGTTTTGTAAATAATAGCACCGGAGCAAATGCTTCAACAGCCTCTTACGATTGGTATTTGAATGGCGTTTCTTTTGATAATACCAGTGGTTTAGCAGCTCCATCAAATAGTACTATTTCAACAGTTGGAACCTATACCTATCTGTTGGTAGCCAATGATAGCAGTGGTCTGTGCGCCGATTCATTTTCTCTTAATGTTTATATTCACCCCATTCCAGTTCCTTCATTTACATTTAATCCCAATAATGCTTGTGCAGGAACACCAATTTCTTTTAGTAATACTTCAACAGGGAGTGATGGCTTTACTACTTACAGTTGGAATTTTGGAGACGGAAATACCAGTACTGCTGTAAATCCTATTCATGCGTATGCTGCAGGAGGAATCTACAATGTTACTTTAACAATGACTAACACAGCCGGGTGCATGGCTACTTATAACCTTTCTGTTACAGCACTTCCTGTTCCAGTTATAAGCATTGCAGGTGATGATGGAGATGGTGATTTGTTCCACTGCCTTTTGCCGATAGATACCATAACCTCAGAAACAGTAACTTTTACCAACTTAACAACAGGAGCTGTTTCTTATTCTTGGAATTATGGAGATGGTTCTCCTATTTTCAACACAGCCTCCAACGCATCTCATACTCATACTTATACTTCTTATGGAACCTTTACTGTAACCTTTACAGCAACAGGAGCTAATGGTTGTTCGGTTACACAAACACTTACGGTAGTTTTTGAAAAATTTGTAGCAGCTTCTTTTAGTGTACCTATTACTGAAACTTCAGGATGTTTGCCTCATACCGTCAACCCTGTCAATGCATCTGTTAATGCTAACGTATTTGTTTGGAATTTTGGTGATGGAACACCCCCAGTAACTACCACTTCATTTACTCCTCCTCCTCACATTTATTCGACAGGAGGAATGTTTACTATTTCTGTTACTGCTTCTAATAGTTGTAATTCTTCGATAGCTACTGTTGGACCAATCATCATTTCTGGACCTCCTACTGCAAATTTTTCTCATTCATTAGGAAGCAGTTTGGGTTGTGCACCACAAGTTATTAATTTTAACAACAGCTCCATCAATACTGTTCCTGCAAATAATTATACTTGGATAATGGGAAATGGAAATACCTATTCAGGAACAATTAATCCTCCTGCTCAAACCTATAATGAGGGACAATATACCGTGATGTTGATTGCAAATAATGCATGCGGAAGCGACACCATCACAACAGTTTTTATAGTGGATACAATTCCTACAGTTTTTGTTGATGTTAATCCCATTGAAGAATGTACACCTTTGTTGGTGAATGCATTTGATAGTGCTAATGGAGGAAATTTAACAACTCAGTGGTATATTGATGGCGGTGTTTTTCAACCTTGGCCTGGATGTTCTTGTTTTGTTCCAAACTATGTTAATATAGATACTATTCCCACTCAAACTTTTACTGCACCTATAGGAAACACTATTGCCAACCACACTATTCAACTTGTTGTTTTTAATCAATGTGGAGTATTTGATTCAACAATAAATATTGTTGTTCATCCTCAAGTTCAATCTATTTTTACTCCTCTTGCCACTTCTATTTGTGTTGGAAATTCTGTTTCATTTTCACAAACTTCTTATGGTGACAGCTTAATTTTTGCTTGGGATTTTGGCAATGGAACAACCTCCTCTTCAGCAAATCCTCCTCCTGTTTTTTATAATACCTCAGGAACTTTTACAATTCAGTTGATAACTACTGGGTATTGTGGAACGGACACTTTATTAGGTACAGTAATTGTTAACCCTTTTCCAATTGCAGAAATACTCCCTAATATCACAAATGGATGCGAAGATTTAACAGTTAGTTTTACAAATAATTCTACAGCAGGTGCTACAGCTTACAATTGGACTTTCGGAGGCGGAGCAATTCCTGCTAACTCAACTTCTTTTGCTCCTGGAGCAGTTGTTTTTCCAAATTCAGGAATAAACATGGTTACCTTAACTGTTGATAGTTTAGGTTGTGTTAGTAATGATACTACTTTTATTGATGTATATCCTTTACCAATTCCATCATTTACTGTAACTCCAAATAATGGCTGCTCCCCATTATCAGTTGCATTTAATAATACAAGCCCCGTTAATTTAGGAGACACCTACGTTTGGAATTTTGGGAACGGAAATACCAGCAACTTGCAAAACCCCGGAAACGAAGTTTATACAACAGTTGGTTTAGATAGTACTTATGTTATTCAATTGTTAATACAAACTGCAAATGGTTGTGTGGATAGTGTTACACAAACTGTTACCGCCAATTTAAGTCCAATAGCAAGTATTATCCCAGATGTTTTTTCAGGTTGCGAAGATTTAATCGTAAATTTTACCAATAACTCTACGGTTGGTGCTACAGCTTACAATTGGACTTTCGGAGGTGGAGCAATTCCAGCAACTTCTACTGCTTTTAATCCTGGACCAATAGTTTTTCCAACTGTTGGAACAAGTATGGTTATCTTAACAGTTGATAATTTAGGTTGTACGAGTAGCGATACGGTAATGATTGATGTTTTTATAATGCCAATCCCATCTTTTACGGCAACTCCAACTACAGGTTGTTCTCCTTTAAATGTTTCCATTCTTAATACGAGTCCTGTAAATGTAGGAGATGTTTATACATGGAATTTAGATAATGGAAATACGAGTGGATTACAAAATCCTCCCAATCAAACTTATACAACAACAACCATTGATAGCAGTTTTAACATTCAACTCATCATTCAAACTATAAATGGTTGTATAGATAGCGTAACTCAACTAATTACAGTTCATCCAAATCCGGTAGCAGGTATTTTGCCTTCTATAGATACCGCTTGTGTTAATGAAAATATTATTTTTTCAAACAACTCTGTTGGTGCGATTACTTACTCTTGGGATTTTGGCGATGGAAACACAAGCACAGCAATTAACCCAACTCACGCCTATGCCACAAGTGGAGTTTATACCGTACAATTAATTAGCACTTCCAACTTTTCGTGTTCGGATACTATTTCAATTCAAATTGTTATTGACCCATTGCCAGTATCAAATTTTGGATATTCGATTGAATGTGTTGGAAACCCTACTTTATTTTCAGATTCATCGTTAAATGCCATTTCGTGGAGTTGGAATTTTGGCGATGGAAATACCTCAATACTCCAAAACCCTACAAATATGTATGCTATTGCAGGAACTTATAATGTAAGCTTAACAACAATGAATATTGCAGGATGTACACACACAATTATTGCTCCAGTTGTTGTAAATAGTGTTGCAATCGCGGCATTTAACAATTCATCAACTTGTTTAGGTGCAGCAACTAATTTTACAGATGTATCATCAGGGACACCTATTTCTTGGGCTTGGGATTTTGGGGATGGAAATACAGCAACAACACAAAATCCAACCAACAATTACTTAACTGCAGGAACTTATAATGTGGAGCTTATTGTTGCAGCAGGAAGTGGTTGTATCGATACCATTACCCAAACAATAACTATTGATTCTGTTCCAACAGCTAATTTTACATTTGCTAATGTATGTTCTAATGACACTACATTTTTCATAAGTACTGCTATAGTTAATCCAGATGTTTACAACTGGACATTTGGAGATGGAAATAGTAGCAACACCAACAACCCAACGCCTAGTAATGTATATTTAATTAGCGGTAGTTATTCTGTTGTGTTGATTGTTGGTTATTCGGCAAATGGATGTACAGATACAATTTCGCAAGTTGTTACTTCCTACCCACATACTATCCCAAATTTTAGTAACAATACGGCTTGTTTAAATGACACAACATTCTTTACGGATTTAACCACCAACACACCAATTACTTGGAATTGGAATTTTGGCGATGGAAACACATCTGTTTTACAAAATACAAATCATGTTTATTTGCTGGACGGAACTTATGCTGTTACGTTAACTACTTCCAATGTTTTTGGTTGTACAGATAGTATTAGTCAACTAATTACTGTAAATCCACTTCCAACAGCAAGTTTTAGTTTTGATACGGTTTGTTTAAATACGAACACCACTTTTATCGATAATTCTGTTAATTCAGTTTCGTGGCAATGGGATTTTGGTGACGGAAACACTTCTGTTAACCAAAGCCCGACACATCTTTATACTCCTGATGGAACTTATATTGTTCAACTAATTGCTACAAATTCATTTGGTTGCACAGATACTGTTATCAATAGTATTATAGTTTATCCAAATCCATTTGCAGCGTTTTCTACTGATACGGTGTGTTTTGGAGTTCCCACATCTTTTACAGACCTTTCCTCTGGGGCACCAGTTAGTTGGGATTGGACTTTTGGCGATGGAAACACAGACAATATTCAAAATGCTACAAATACTTATCCTCAAGATAACAACTACAACACACAACTCATCGTTTTTAATAGTTTTGGGTGTTCAGATACTGTTTCTAATTTGGTAATTGTTTTGCCTCAACCAACAGCAGGGTTTAATGTATTATTAGCTTGTGCAAAACAACAATCTATTTTTATTGATACAAGCTTAGGAACTCCAAATGTGTGGATGTGGGATTTTGGTGATGGGAATACTTCTGCACAACAAAATCCAATTAATACCTACTTATTAGGAGGAACTTATAATGTTCAACTCATTGTTGGAAATGGTGCAGGATGCCTAGACACAGTGATAACGCCTATTTATGTAAGTACTGTTCCAACGCCCAACTTTTTTGCTGATACAGTATGTTTCGGAAACATCACAACCTTTACCAATACCGTTGTTGATAGCGTTGGAATAGCCAACTATTTTTGGGATTTTGGTGATGGAATTAACACTTCTAACTCACCTAATCCAACCTATATTTACCAATCTCCGGGAACATATAATGTTACTTTAAACGCCACCAACATTAACGGTTGTGATAGCTCTATAACAATTCCAATTGTGGTCAATTCTATTCCAGTTGCTAATTATACAGTTGACACCGTTTGTTTAGGCTCTGCTACCACATTTACTGATGCTTCATCGGGTAGTCCCAACAGTTGGAGCTGGGATTTTGGTGATGGTGGAAACAGTACTGTTGGTCCAGTAACTACTCATACGTATCTTACACCAGGTTCGTTTTTAACTTCACTTATTGTTTCGGGAGGTTCTGCAAACTGCACCGATCAAGATTTTCAAATTGTTGAAGTGGTAGATGATGTTGTTGCTGGAATTGCCGTCAATACACCTATTTGCTTTGGTGATATCATCAGTTTCACCGACAACTCAATAATTAACGTAGGGTTTATTGTTAGTTGGAATTGGAATTTTGGAGATGGAAATACTTCTTCACTTCAAAATCCCACCCATACTTACAATAGTTCAGGAATATATACGATAACTCTAACAGTAACCTCAAACGGAGGATGTACAAGTTCTACTAATGTTATCATTACTGTTAATACTAACCCTTCAGCAGTATTTATTCCTCAAAATGGATGTTTCAATTTACCTTCCCTATTTACCGATTTATCTTCAGGAAATCCAACGAATTGGAATTGGAATTTTGGAGATGGAAATTCTTCTTTACAGCAAAACCCTTCACACACTTATTTGGCAACAGGCTCTTATAATGTAACACTAACAGTAACTACCGATTCTGGAT
>CAYHWX010000114.1:0-11108 GCA_964360245.1 uncultured Vicingus sp. | reverse complement strand
TTTCCGATTGAGTTTCCTGCCATTTTAATGTGTGATTATTCAAATGCTAAAATACCATTAATTTTAATTCTTTCAATCACTGTATTTTACTAATTTCGAAACATATTATTTAAATTCAATGAGTCAGCTAATAATTAAGAACATTCAAGAATTAGTTCAAACAGCAACTTTACCAAAAGATAAGCGAAAGGGAGAAGAAATGCGATGTTTGCCAACTCTAAAAAATGCTTGGTTAACTATTGAAGACGATAAAATTACTGGTTTTGGTGAAATGGATAATTTTCCAGGCATAACCGATTGGAGCGATTTGGAAATTATTGATGCAACAGGGCAATTAGTTTTTCCTTCTTTTTGCGATTCGCATACACATTTAGTTTACGCAGCAAGTAGAGAAGAAGAGTTTGTTGACCGAATTAATGGGTTAACTTATGAAGAAATTGCAAAAAAAGGTGGAGGGATTTTAAATTCGGCAAAGAAGCTACAAAACACTTCAGAAGAAGATTTATTCGATTCGGCTTGGGAACGGTTAGAAGAAATTAAAAGAACTGGAACAGGTGCTGTAGAAATTAAAAGTGGTTACGGGTTAAGTGTGGAAGGAGAATTGAAAATGCTTCGAGTAATAAAAAAATTACAACAAAAAAGCGAGTTGACCATTAAGGCTACTTTTTTGGGAGCTCATGCCATTCCTTTAGCGTATCAGAAAAACAGAGCGGAATATATTTCGCTGATTATCAACGAAATGTTGCCTGTTATTAAAAAAGAAAAGTTAGCAGATTTTATTGATGTGTTTTGTGAAACAAACTACTATACGCCAGAAGAAACCAATCAAATCTTACAAGCAGGAATTACCGCAGGATTAATTCCGAAAATACATATTAACCAATTTACTTCAATAGGTGGAATACAAGTGGGTATAAAAAACAAGGCACTTTCTGTCGATCATCTAGAAGTGATGAATGAAAAAGATATGGAAGATTTAAAAAATTCAGAAGTGATGCCGACATTGTTGCCATCCTGTTCTTTTTTTCTTAATATTCCGTATGCTCCTGCAAGAAAATTGATTGACAAAGGATTGCCCGTTTCATTGGCTTCCGATTACAATCCGGGTTCATCGCCATCGGGTAACATGAATTTTGTTTTATCATTAGCGTGTACACAACTTAAAATGTCACCTGAAGAAGCCATTAATGCAACAACTCTAAATGCTGCTTATGCTATGGATTTATCTAAAACACATGGAAGTATAGCTGTAGGTAAAAAAGCAAATTTATTCATTACTAAAAAAATACCGTCATATTCATATCTGCCATATTCTTTTGGTTCAAATACTATTGAAACGGTTATATTAAATGGTAAAATTGTTTGATATGATAAAGATTATTTTCCTGTTGGTACTTTCTTTTTTAATTTCATGTAAAACTGGAGAAAAAAATAATGTTGAAAATTGTAAGCAGGAAAAAATAAAATTTGATATCTCTAAATTAGATGAAAAAGGATTGTTGGGTAATGAAAATGGAAAAGTTTCTATAGATTATGAATTTTGTATTCCAAACAATCAGGCTTATTTAGCCGAAGTTTTAGCAATTGATTCAACATTAAAAAAAATTGATTCTAAAGGTAAATCAAAATGTGATAAGAATAGCTTTCTGATAATGGGAAATACTTTTAATGCAAATTATAGAATTATCTTATGTAAAATTGCTAATTTAGACTACGTAAAAGAAATTAACCAAACCTATTGGGAATAAACTAACACATTAAATCATGAAAAAATTCTATCTAATTATTTTCTTATTGATTACAATCACTTCGTTTTCACAAAAGAATACAATCAAATACAGTAAGGCACGGATTAATTACAATACTCCAGAAAACTACAACTTATTATTACTGAATGGGATTCCTCTTGAAAATGGTAAACATAAAAAAGGTATTTTTATTGAAAGTGATTTCTCTTCGGACGAAATTAATAGTATTAAAAATTTAGGAATTGATGTCGAAATTTTAATTGACGATGTCAAAAAATTCTATCAGGAAAGAAATACTTCGAACCAAAAATCTATCATAGATAAAAACAGTACTTGCACTGGTTCAAGTAGTTTAACTTATGCCATACCTAACAATTACAATCATGGTACAATGGGTGGATTTTTAACCTATACTGAAGCCATGCAAGAAATTGATAGCATGACGTTGCTATATCCAAATTTAATTACTGCCAGAGCACCAATAAGCACTTTCACAACTTTTGAAGGTAAAAATTTATATTGGGTGAGGATGTCTGACAACCCCAATGTTGATGAAACTGAACCAGAAGTATTGTACGATGCTATTCACCATGCTCGAGAGCCAATTTCCATTCAACAACAGATTTTTTTCATGTGGTATTTATTAGAAAATTATGCCACCAATACCGAGGTTCAAGCCATATTAAATAACACGGAATTGTATTTTGTTCCTTTTGTTAACCCTGATGGATATTTATACAATGAGTCAACAGACCCTAATGGTGGTGGAATGTGGCGAAAAAATAGAAGAAACCATGGCAATGGAGATTTTGGAGTAGATAATAATAGAAATTACGATTTTACCGATGGAGCAAATGGACCAGTTTGGGGAACAACTGGGATTTCTTTCAATACCAATAGTGAAACTTATTGTGGAACAGGTTCATTTTCTGAGCCTGAAAACCAAGCCATGAAATGGTTTGTAGAACAGCACGATTTTAAATTGGCATTAAATAATCATTCTTATAGCGATTTATTATTGTATCCTTTTGGTTTTGATGTAAACCGACCAACTCCTGATGATGCTACCTATGTCGCCATTTCTGACTTTATGGTTTCACAAAACACAATGGTAAACCAGTTGGCAGCAGACTTATATCCTGCATCGGGTGATTCTGATGATTGGATGTACGGGGAAACTGCTAATCACAACAAAATTTTTGCTTTTACACCAGAAATTGGAACAGGAAGTCAAGGATTTTGGCCTTCAGTTGGAGACATCAATCCACTTTGTCAGAGCATGATGTTTCTTAATTTAACTACAGCACATTTAGCTGGAAATTATGCAAAAGCAACAGATTTACAATCTTTTACTATCCAAAACACCAGTGGATATTTAAAGTATAAATTACAACGAATTGGTATGGATAATGCTGGAAACTTTACCGTTTCAATTCTTCCAATTTCTGCGAATTTGATTAGTGTTGGTTCTCCAAAATCACATACTGCTATGAGCTTACTTCAAATAGATACAGATTCAATTAGTTACTCCTTAAATCCATCTATTATTAATGGAGATTTAATTACTTATGTTATTTCTGTTGACAACGGAATATACACCATTAACGATACCATTACTAAAACCTACGGAACTCAACAGGATATTTTTGTGGATAATGGAAACAGCACAACAGGATGGTTGGTTTCACAATCTTGGGGAACAACTACTTCTACTTATTATTCTGCTTCAAGTTCAATTACTGATTCGCCTACAGGTAACTATAGTAATAACATCAATAAAACAATTAAATTGATTAGTCCTGTATCTTTATTAAATACAGTTGCAGCAACTTTATCTTTTTGGGCGAAATGGAATATTGAAGACAACTGGGATTTTGTTCAAGTAGAAGTCTCCATTGATAATGGTGCTAATTGGATACCACAATGTGGTTTATATACTCAGCCAGGAACAACCGATCAAGATTTTAATAAACCGTTGTACGACGGGGTTCAAAGTAGTTGGGTTAAAGAACAAATTGATTTAAGCGATTATTTGAATCAAAATATTTTGGTTCGTTTTCAAATTGTTTCTGATGGTGGTGTAACAGCAGATGGATTTTATTTTGATGATTTTACCATCAGTGTATTGTATGGTTCAACTTTTATTAATGAACTTAGTAATAAGGGTGCCTTTTTAGGACAAAATATTCCCAATCCAACAAATGACATAACAACCATCAATTATATTTTACCAAATAATATTACTAACGCTGATTTAACTATTACCAATGAATTGGGACAAGTTCTTTTAAAGAAAAACATATTAGGAACTCAGCAATCGGTTAAAATACCAACCAATAAATTAGCTTCAGGAATCTATTATTATTACATTTCCATTGGTGAGTTTCAATCGGAAACTAAAAAAATGATAATAATAAAATAATTTTAGTTTCGATTTTTTGATTGAAATGGTGTGTTTTTCTAATAGTTTTAACTGTAATCCTGTTAAATTAATAATTGCAAAAGTCTAAAATAGTAACTGTTTTTTTTGCATTTTGCGTATTATTACTTAGCTTTATTAAATTATTTGGTATGACTTATGGTTAAACAAGTACAATTTTATTTTATATTTCTTTTTACACTTTTTATTTTCTCTCAAAATACACTTGCTCAATACGAACCGAGGGGAAAGGAGTTTAATTATATTGATGCTGAAAGTTTTTTTAATGGAGGTAATTATTATGATGCCTTACCGTTGTATGAAATTTTAATGGCAGAAAATCCAAAAATTGTTGAGTACCAAGTAAAAATAGGTATCTGTCATTTGCATCTCACTAACTCGCCAGAAAAAGCCATCGAATATATAGAAGGTGTTTATAGAAATAAACCAAAAACACCTGATGTAGCTTTTTATTTAGGAAAAGCTTATGCCCTTAACTATCAATTTACTAAAGCAATTGAAGTATTTGAAAAAGCAGCATCCAACAGTAAAACTTCAATAAAGCTAAAAGATGAAATACCTCTTTTAATTCAACAATGTAAAAACGCTATTGAATTAGTTAAAGATTCTTTAAAAGTAGAAATAATTAATTTAGGAAATGTTATTAATACCATTGATAATGAATATAGTCCGACCATAAATGCAGATGAATCTACACTAATTTATACTTATCGGGGAACTAAAAGTAAAGGCGGCAGACAAGATGAGTTCAATAGAGAAGAAATAAATGGTAACTTTTACGAAGACATCTATATTTCTAACAAATTACTGAATTCATGGTTGGCACCTCAATCAATAGGCGATAGCATTAATTCTAACTTACATGAAGCAAGTATTTCATTGTCTCCTGATGGACAAAAATTGTATGTTTATAACGATACCAGAGATTTTTCTGGAGATATTTTTGAAAGTAAGAAGGAAAATGGACGGTGGTTAGAACCCCAATCATTATCCGTCAATTCGGAATTTTGGGAAGGTCATGCTGCTATTTCTCCAAAAGGTGATTTTCTAATTTTTTCAAGCGATAGACCTGGTGGAATAGGAGGAAGAGACCTTTATAGTGCAGCAAAACAAGCAGATGATTCCTGGGGAGAAATAAAAAATTTAGGATCAACTATTAATACAAAATACAACGACGATGCTCCTTTTATTCATTCAGATGGAGTAACTTTTAATTATAGTTCAGAAGGACTTACATCGATGGGTGGGTATGATATTTTTGAATCTAAAATTATTAATGATACAGGCTATTTACAACCTAGAAATATTGGATACCCTATTAACACTACAGCTAATGATATTTTCTTTTTTGTTTC
Organism: uncultured Vicingus sp.; assembly: GCA_964360245.1. Taxonomy (GTDB): domain Bacteria; phylum Bacteroidota; class Bacteroidia; order Flavobacteriales_E; family Vicingaceae. The sequence goes on along the minus strand of CAYHWX010000114.1, from coordinate 5,565 downwards.
TGGTAGAGGGAACGCCTATTACTCTTCTGCTCAAAAAGGAGGTTTTGGTCAACAAGATATTTATGTAATCAATGTAAATGATATTATTACCAGCAAACCAGTATTGCTTGTTAAAGGTATTGTAAAAGAAAATAAAAATTTTGCTAAAGCTAAAATTACAGTAAGAACCGAATCCGGGAAAGATTTAGGAACCTATTATTCTGATGTAACGGATGGGAAGTACCAATTTTATGTTGATTTAAATGATTATTACGTCATTACTTATGAAGTCCCTGAATTTCCTTCACAAATAGAATCAATTGATGCAACTAAATATACTCAATATACAGAAATTGAAAAGAACATCAATTTTGTTTCAAAAGACGTGAACATTAATGGGATTGCTTTAATGCGTGAAAATCCTATTTCACCAATTATGAATTTAAAAATAAATATATCTAATAAAGACAAAACAATTAACAAGACTTATACTACTGATTCAACTGGAAAGTACGATTTTTCTAACCTCCCTAATGATGAATATTATTTGCTTTATTTAAATGAGGAAGATGAAAAAATAATTGTTGATTCTACCTATATTTTTAAAGGTCAAGTTACAATGAAAGGTCTTCCTTATGCAAAAGCCTTAATAAATGATATGCCTACTGATGAAGATGGAAACTATCGGTTAGAAATGAAAAAGCATTATTATGGAGTGTTAAGCAGTACTTCCTCTAAGTTAGATGAAATGTCTCCCGAAGATGTTATGGCAAAATTTGGCGACCAAGCTGCACCTGGTGTAGTTTTTAAAGTGCAAATTGCCGCCTATGCAAATGCCAACAATTACAGTGGAAAACATTTAACAAGTCTAGGAGCTATTGAAAAAACAATATTGGAAGATAAGATTACTAGATTTACCATTGGAAACTTTAGTACATTAAGAGCTGCTAAAGACCTTCAATTAAAGGCTATAACTAAAGGGCAGGAAGATGCGTTTGTAATCATGTTTATCTATGGTAAACGCACTTATTTGGATGAGTTAGTCAATACAGGTGTCTTTAAATAATTTTTTTAGCTTTCAAAGATTGTTAATAAATCAAGTTTGCTATTTTTAAAAATAAACATAACTTTAAATTCTTAACTAAACTAATCTATACTGAATCATGAAAAAAGTAATTCTCTCGTTTATTATATTTTCTTTTTTTACAATAAATGCAGCAACAAATACTGTTGTTTTATATGGAAATGAAGCTGCTCAAAAAGTTCCGAATAGTGAAATTGTAAGATTCAAAGATTTTACATCTGTTCCTAATTATGTTAAATTTAGAAAAGGAAAAGAATTGCCTTTGGTTAAATTAGAAAGTTGGTTGAATAATTTTTATATTTCTAATGCTAAGTGCGGGATTAAATTATTAAAAAAAGAAACAGACAAATTAGGATTTACACATTACCGTTACCAACAAACAATAAATAATATTCCTGTTGAATTATCCACTTTTATTGCTCACGTAAAAAATGGTTTAATTGAATCGGTTAATGGAGAGTTTTTCAGTGCTATAAATAACGCAGTTAACCCTTCATTAACAGAAGCTGGAGCTTTAGCAAAAGCTATTCAATCAATTGGAGCTACTCAATACAAATGGGAGATACCTGCTGAAGAAAATCTTTTAAAATGGGAATTGGATGATGTAAATGCTACTTATTATCCAAAAGGAGATTTAGTTTTTATTAATAATAATGGTGATGTGAAGAAGGAATTAGTATTAGCTTATAAATTTAATATTTATGCTCAAAAGCCCTTTAGCAGAAGAGAAATTTTTGTGAATGCCAACACAGGAACAATTATTTGGGAAGAAAATAAAATTCAAGAAATTGATGCACTTGGTACCGCAACAACATTATATAGTGGAACAAAAACAATAACCTGCGATAACCAAGGAGGAGGCAACTTTCGCTTACAAGAAGCTGGCAGAGGAAATGGAATTAGAACATTTACCAGTGGAAACACAACTGGTTACCCGAATACAGATATTACTAACACTTCTGCTACTTGGGTGATGACAGAAGCTGGTTTAGATGCACATTGGGGTTCTGAAATGACCTATGATTATTATTTAAACGAACATGGAAGAAATAGTATTGATGATAATGGTTTTCAATTAGATAGTTGGGTTCATTATGATAACAATTATGGCAATGCATTTTGGGATGGAACTAGAATGACTTATGGAGATGGTAGTGGTAATAGCACGCCTTTTACAGCAATAGACATTACCGGACATGAAATTACTCACGGATTAACTGAAAACACAGCTAATTTGGTTTACAGTGCTGAATCTGGAGCATTAAACGAATCATTTAGTGATATTTTTGGCATTTCAATCGACTTTATCAACCGACCAGGGATTGCAGATTGGCTATTAGGAGATGATTTAGGGTTTATTATTCGTGATATGGAAAATCCTAATTCACAAGGAGACCCAGATACTTATTTTGGAACAAACTGGGCATCCTTATCTGGTGGTGATAATGGTGGAGTACATACCAATAGTGGCGTGCAAAATTTTTGGTTTGTATTGTTGGTAGATGGAGGCGTTGGTACAAACGATAATGGAGATGCTTATACTGTTAATAGTTTAGGATTAACAACAGCTGGTCAAATTGCATTTAGAAATTTAACTGTTTATTTAACTCCAGCATCAGAATATGCTGACTCTCGATTTTTTAGCATACAAGCTACGGTTGATTTATTTGGTGGATGCACCAGTCAGGTTCAAGAAGTTACCAATGCTTGGTATGCTGTTGGTGTTGGACCAATGTATTCACCTGTTACCATTAGTGATTTTGATGCTCCTGTTCTTTCTGCCTGTAGTGCACCTTTCACCGCTAATTTTAACAATTTAAGCGTTAATGGAATATCTTTTAACTGGGATTTTGGTGATGGTAATACCAGCACATTAACAACTCCGAGCAATACTTATAATTCTTATGGAACATTTACAGTAGAGTTAATTACCTACGGAGGTCCTACTTGTGGTACAGATACCACCACTAAAATTGGTTATATTATAGTAGATTCCAACTTGGCTTGTGTAACGATATTACCAACATCAGGAACCGCAAGTACCCAAACTGCATGTGCAGGAACTATTTACGATAGTGGTGGACCAACTGGTCAATATGGTGCAAACGAAGATGCACAAATTACCATTTCTCCTGGTGGAGCATCTACGGTCGATTTAACTTTTATTTCTTTTGCAGTAGAGCCTGGTACTGCAGGATCTTGTAACTATGATTATGTAAATGTATATGATGGACCAAAAACAGCCTCACATTTAATTGATACTTATTGCGATAATAATGTTCCTACTACTGTATCTTCTACTGTAGGTTCAATTACAATTGTTTTTCATTCTGATGTGGGGGTGGAGGACAATGGTTTTCAGATTAATTGGCAATGTCAATTACCTACCCAAGCACCAACTGTTAATTTTGTGGCAGATGTTTTGACCACTTGCACAGGTTTAGTAAATTTTACAGATTTATCTACTAATGGACCAACTTCTTGGACTTGGGATTTCGGTGATGGAAATGGATCTACTCAGCAAAATCCTTCGCATACCTATACAACCAATGGCTTATTTAGTGTTGAACTAATAGCTACCAATGGTATTGGAAATGGTAACTTAATAAAAAATAATTATGTTAATGTAAATATGCCAACTTCACCAATTACTGTTGGTGATATAGTTTGTGAAAACAATCCTGCCAATCTTTCTGCAACAGGTGTTGGAACATTAAATTGGTACAATCTTGTTACTGGTGGTTCTATTATCAATACAGGAAGTAATTATTTAACTCCACCTTTAGCAACTACAACTACCTATTATGTAGAGGATGTAATTGCATCGCCATTACAAAATTTGGGAAAACCCAACAATACAGGTGGAGGAGCTAATTATAACAGCGTTCGACACCTTATTTTTGATGTGTTTCAACCTATGGAAATAGTTTCTGTAGTCGTTTATTCTAGCGCAGTAGGAAATCGAACCATTGAACTACGGAATAATGTTGGAGGTGTTTTACAAACAACAACCGTAAACATTTCAAATGGAACAGATACTGTACCGTTAAACTTTACTGTCTCGCCTGGAACTAATTACCAATTAGGAGTATCAAATAGTTCGATGATTGATATGTATAGAAATAGCGGAGGAACTGTTTATCCTTATACAATAAGCGGTTTAGCTTCTATTACTGGTAATAGTGCTGGTGCTGGTACTTATTATTACTTTTTTTACGATTGGAAAGTAAAAGAACCAGATTGTGTGAGTGCTAGAAGCCCAGTTACTGCAACAGTTAACATTTGTACAGAAATTGATGAATTAACTGGAGTACCTCAAGTAACATCTTTTATTAACTACAATACCATAGAATTAGGCTTAGCTAATTTAGAAAAAGGCTACTATTCAGTGATGGTGTTTAATTCTATTGGGCAAACTGTTCTGCAAGAGAAAATAAATGTTTCATCTTACCAACAAACAAAATTAATTAAAACACCTGTAATGGCTAAGGGAATGTATTTTGTGAAATTGTTTAATCAAACCAATAACTTTACTATAAAATTGCTCAAGTAGGACTATACTTTTACTGTTATTTCAATATTTTGGAGAAATCTTTTAGCAATATAAATTGATTATATTTTTAAAAAGATTTCTCCATTATGTTATGCTTCAATTGAAACCCAAAACTGGTGGAGTAGTGCATGGAGATTTTTTATTTAGAATAAAAGGCAGTAGTTAACTCAAAATCTCCAATAATTCCATCAACTCTTCTTTTTTATCAACGTAACCTAAGTTATCGTAAGTATAAACCAAATGCTGTACTAGTCGCTGAATAATGGTGTTGTTGCTACATGGAATGTAGTATTCTTCTTTGGGCTCTTTTTTAAGTTGTTCTAAAAATTTATCAATATCAAGGTTGCTAAACACCGTACCTTTATTAAATACATTGATGTAAAAAAGCACTTGACCTGGTGTTTCGGCATAAGCTAAAATAAAATGAGCAGGCACATCAACTCCATAAATCGGAATGTTTAGTTTTTTGCAAATAGAGATGAAGATAATTCCTAAGGTGATGGGATTTCCTTTTTTAGATTCTATAACATTGTTAATGTATGAGTTTCGTGGAGAATTGATATTTTTTGTATTTCCATAAAACTGATGAATTTCGAAAATGATTTTATTCAACACCTTTACTTGTTCTAATGCTGTTAGGTGGTCGTTAAGTTCTAACCAAACTTCCTGAGTAATTTGGTTAATGTAATCGCGTATTTTTTGGTCTTCTAAATCGGGATATTGATATTTAGCAACAATAATAGCACCTTCAACGAGGTCTTTTTCAGGGTTATTTTTCCAATTGGTTAAGCTTTTTTTTATAGAATCAAATTGAAGGTAATGAATAATGTCTTCAATTCTTGTTTGCAATACATGGTCGAAAGAATTTTCCCAAACATCTTCTAAATGAGGAATTACTTCATCACCATACGAAATTATTTTACTTTTAATTTCGTCGTATATTTTAGCG
>CAYHWX010000113.1:0-11273 GCA_964360245.1 uncultured Vicingus sp. | reverse complement strand
AGAAGATTGGTATAAAGGAGAATTGGACAATTATAGTGTTGAGCCTGATAAAGCTGTTTGGCAATCTCTTGCTGACGACCTAGATGCTAGCACTCCACTTACTGACGAAACTATTAGTGAATGGTATAAAAAAGAAGTGGTTAAATTAGAAGAACGACCTGATTACTCGGTTTGGGAAAAGCTTTCCATAAAATTAGACACCTCTTCTGTTTGGGATAAATTAGTTGTTTCTCTAAATAAATATGACCAGTTTATTTGGTGGAGAAATTTAACTTTTAAAGGAACTGCAATATTTCTTCTACTCTATGGAAGTTATTTGGCTTATGATAATTATCAATTTACTAACGATAACAATTCACCATCAAAAACAGTCAATACTATAGCTTCTTCTTTATCTTTAAACAATAAACCTGCTGAAAAATCTATTGTTAGTAACCAAAACAAAACTGAGAATTCGTTTTCTTCCACTAATAAAATAGCTACTCCTGATAAAATTAAAGAGGCAATTAATGAAGCTAAAACAATCCGTCAGCTAACGGACAACCAAACCATTAATAAAACCAATGATTTAAGAGCTTCTGTAGCAAACGAAATTTACTATCATCCAACTAATGCCAATAATTTATCAAGCTTAAAAACAGAAAATGAACGGACTATTTTTACTGAACTCAACAGCGTTAATTTATCTGAACTAGATTTTTCTCATTTGTATGCTAGTAGTGATTTTTTAGTTAAAAAAGACAAAAATAAAATCGTTTTTAACAGTAAAAGATTCTCCTCCTACTTTTTGTATGGTTTATATGCAAGAAGAATTTATGTGGGATTAAATATTGGAATAAAAAAGCAAGGGATGATTACTAGCTTTAGAAAAAATGCAGCGTTAGCCAACTATCGCCAAACTAATTTTCTAGATTTTGGAAGTAATGTTGGAGCAACTATTGGGTACATCGTTTCTGATAACTTTAATATTGAAACTAATATTAACATCAACTCCACTTCTGGATATAAAAGGGAGTATTATGCTGAAGGGGTTTCCTACTTAGAAAACTTAGATTTAAATTATTCTTCGATGAGCATTTTGGCAAAAAAGATGAACAACAAATCAACTTTTGACAACAAATTATATTCTACCAATTTTATTGCTGGTATTTATGCTAGTTATTTGAGGTCGGCAGTGTCAACAGAAAATAATAATTCACAAAAATTGGATGAATACAACAAACCTGACCTTGGTTTAGTTTTAGGTGTTGAACAAGACAGATACCTTTCAAAAACTTTTGTTATTACGCCCAGCATTAGATACAATCAAGGCATCCTAAATGTTGCTAATGAAAATAGCCCATTAAACTCTTCCAGAAATTTTTCTTTCGAATTTAATTTAGGAGTAAAATATATTTTCTTAAAAAAAGGTAAATAAATTCCAACCTTTTGTTGACTCAAAACGTGTTAGTTATAGATTTAGATAATTACGATGACCTATTTTAGAAACATACTTATTTCTCTTCTTATTGTTGGAATATTTGCTTTACATCCAAGCTTAAATAAAGGAAAAACTCCATTTACCTATCTTCAACACATTGTTTATGGTAACTCATTAAACATTTCTACCAATAGTACAATTAATAAAAATTTATTAGAAGTTAAATGGATGTGCGAAACTCAAAACATTGCTTGTAAAGATTTAGTTATTTATAAAAATGGAAAACAAATTAACGACATTCCTTCAGAGAAAGGAAAGCAGAAATTAATTGTTTTTTATAATCAAAATAAAATTGGAGAAATTTTTCAAAATAAAACTACCGAAAGTCAAGCTCATCAATATAATATTGAACTGCTGTCGAAAAATGAATCCTTATTTTTTAGTGGAGAAATTATTGGGCCATCTCCCTATAAAGGACCGCCAACATCTATATTGTCTGTAGTATCATTATAAAAAAGGCTTCAAATAAATTTGAAGCCTTTTTTTAATTTATATAATTCCCTTCTTTATTACCCACATTTAGAATGTCCACAACTTTTGCAGTTCAAACAACCTTCTTCATAAACTAATGCTGGTTCATTACAATCTGGGCAAATATTTTCTGCTGGTTTAGTTCCGTTTGGGATAAATTTCTTTAATGCCCTAACCACTCCTTTTTTCCAAGTATTTAATGTTTCGTCATTTAAGTGTAAATTATTTACCATGTCCACCACAAAACTTAATGGCATTCCATGACGTAAAACTCCTGAAATTAATCTCGCGTAATTCCAATATTCTTTATTAAAGGTTCTGGACAAACCTTCAATGGTTGTTTTATAACCATAACTATCTTCGTATTGGAAATCATAACGGGTTTTTCCGTCTTTGCATTTATGTTTTATTACCCAACCTTTATCAACATGAGATAAAATTGAAAAAGATTCTTCTGCTCCACCAGTAAATATTTCGTAAGGATGTCCATCCAACAGACCAATCACAGCAATCCATTTTTCACTTTCATTATTAAATTGAATAATTTCTGCTTCTAATTTCTCTGGTCGCTTAGGTGCTTTAGTTTCTAAAAATTTATTAATAATTTGTTGGTCATTATTTGCTTCCTTCTTTTCGTCATTTGCAATTAGAACACCACTTCTCGAGCCATCTCTGTAAACTGTAATTCCTTTACATCCTTTTTCCCAACCCGTTAAATAAATTTGATTCACCAACTCTTCGGTACATTCATTAGGCACATTAACCGTAACACTAATAGAATGATCTACCCATTTTTGAACGGCTCCTTGTAATTTAACTTTTTCCACCCAATCAACGTCATTGGCTGTAGCTCCATAATAGGGTGAATGTGAAATAATTTCATTTAATTCTTCCTCGCCCATCTTTTCAACTGCTTTTGCATCATATCCATTAACTTCTAACCAAGTAATAAATTTGTGATGAAAAACATGGTATTCTTCCCAAGAATCGCCAACCTCATCAACAAAATCTATTTTAACTTGTTTGTCGCCTGGATTAACTTTTCTTCTTCTTTTATAAGAAACCATAAATACTGGCTCTATTCCTGATGAAGTTTGAGACATTAAGCTAGTTGTTCCTGTGGGAGCAATAGTTAGTAATGCAATATTTCTTCTTCCATACTTTACCATGTCTTTGTAAAGATTTTCATCCGCTTCTTTTATTCTTTTAATCATCGGATTTTTTTCTTCTCTTATGGCATCATAAATAGGGAAAGCACCTCTATCTTTTGCCATATCAACAGAAGAACGATATGCAGCTAACGCTAATTTTTTGTGTATTTCAGTAGAGAAATCTGTTGATTCTGGAGTGCCATATTTGTAGCCTAAAGCTGCTAACATATCTCCTTCTGCAGTAATTCCTACGCCCGTTCTTCTTCCTTGTATAGCTTTGGTTTTTATTTTTTCCCAAAGTGAAAGTTCAGTTCTTTTTACTTCTAAACTTTCTGGATCAGTTTCAATTTTTTTAATTATTCTGTTTATTTTTTCCATTTCCAAATCCACAATATCATCCATAATTCGCTGTGCCATTCCCACATGGTTGTGAAATTTTTCATAATTAAAAGTAGCTCCTGATGTAAAAGGATTTTCTACATAACTATATAAATTAATCGCTATTAATCTACAACTGTCGTAAGGACACAATGGAATTTCGCCACATGGATTAGTAGATACCGTTTTAAATCCTAAATCGGCATAACAATCTGGAATAGATTCATCGATAATGGTATCCCAAAACAAGATACCTGGTTCTGCTGATTTCCACGCATTATGAATTATTTTATTCCATAACTCTTTAGCATTTACAGTATTGGTGTATTGTGGTTGATCGGAATGTATGGGGTATTGTTGTTGATAGATAGCGTTTGACTTTACAGCTTTCATAAACTCATGGTCTATTCGAACTGAAACGTTTGCTCCCGTAACTTTAGTTCCATCCATTTTTGCATTAATAAAATGCTCTGCATCTGGATGTTTAATAGAAACCGAAAGCATTAATGCTCCTCTTCTTCCATCTTGAGCAACTTCTCTTGTTGAGTTGGAATATCTTTCCATAAAAGGAACTATTCCTGTTGAAGTTAATGCACTATTTTTTACAGGGCTTCCTTTTGGACGAATGTGAGATAAATCGTGTCCAACTCCACCTCTTCTTTTCATTAATTGAACTTGTTCTTCGTCAATTTTCATTACTCCACCATAGGAGTCAGAATTTCCGTCATTACCAATTACAAAACAGTTGGATAAAGAACCTATTTGAAAATCATTTCCAATACCAGTCATTGGACCACCTTGAGGAATGATGTATGTAAAATCTTTTAATACTTCGTAGATATCTTGTTCTGAATAGGAATTGGTGTATTTTTCTTCAACCCGAGCAATTTCTTTTGCCAATCTTCGGTGCATTTGGTCAGGACTATTTTCATAAATATTTCCTTCAGAATCTTTTAATGCATATTTATTAATCCAAACATTGGCAGCTAATTCATCTCCTTTAAAATATTTTATTGCTCCAGCTAAAGCTTCATCAAAAGAATACGTTTCAATCACAACTTTGTCGTTATTTTTATTATTCTCAACCAAATTTTTCTCATTTTTTTTGACAGCATCGTGCACTTGATTCAACGTTTTTTCCATTTCTGAAAGGGTTTTTAGTAGTTAATAGATTATCGAATTTTTCAGTAAAAATTACTTGTACAAGTATAAAGTAGATTGGTCGATTTTATACAACAATTCATCTACTATATTTTTCAACAACCAAGATAGGTTTAAAGGGTAAGCGTTTGAGCTATTTTTATATTAATTTATTAACAACGCTTTCTTCATTTCATTATTTTTTCCATTAAAATTTGCTCATAATAAAAAAGATTTTAATCGCAATATAAAAAACTAACTATTTTTAACCAATTCTTAACATTCTCTTTATACATCTGGCTTTAAGCGTATTGTATATTTATTTAATTTATTTATACACCTTCGTCAAAGTTAATATTTTTTTACCATAAAAAGACGTCTTAAAAATAGATAGCTTGATTTAAATATTTTTAATGTTTGACAATGAAAAAACAAATGGAATGAATTAATTAAATTTCCGTTTTAATTTTATAAAAATGAAACTAAAAGAATTTTACAAAAAATATTTTCCTTATTTTATTGATGTTTGGCAATACTTAATCATCATCATAATTTTTATTGTAGTAGGGATTGTTTATGCTATTATAAATTAAAACAATTACTCAAAAAAATTAACTAAAAGTTAGCTTTTAAATCTATAATAAAACTATCTAACACTCCTTGCTTTACATGATCCATTACCACAATTTTGTACCAAGCGGGAACAACATCGTGAACGTTTGGGACTAATGAATATTTTTTTGCTAATTGGGGTGAGATAAATTTTCCTCGAATAGTAATAATATTGATATGAGGATTATGATAATAATCAACCCCCATTTTTTCTAACTTTTTACATAACGAACTTGCTTTGTCGGCAAGGTTCCTCATTTTCACTTTTAGACCATCCGAACCATGTGTTTTTAACATCATCCAAACAGATATTGCATTAGCTCCTGAACGGCTTCCGCAAATGGTATAATCTTTTCCTTGCACGTATTTTGCTTCTTCGGTAAGTGCATATTTCATAAATCCTTTTCGGATAATAAAAATTCCAGTACCATAAGGCGTTTGTAGCATTTTGTGCCCATCTAAGGTAAATGAATTAATTCGGTTATTAGTAAAATTATAAGCGCTTGTATCATTCGTAAATGGATAAATAAATCCTCCAAAAGCTCCGTCAACATGCACTTTATAATTTAATTGATGATGTTCAAAAAAATCGGTAACTCTTGTAATATCGTCAACAGAGCCAAACATGGTGGTTGACATATTCATTATTACTATGAAGTATTTTATTCCATTTTTTTGAGCAAATGTTATTTTTTTTTCTAAGTCTTCTTGCAAAATCATTCTGGAGTTATCATCCACTTGGATAACAATAGCAGAAACATTTAAAATATTAGCACCTTTAGGCATCGAATAGTGACTGTCTTGCGAAAAAACAACAGCTATTTCGTCAACTTTTGCCCCGTATTTTTTTATAAAATAGTTTCGGTAAATCCAAAGTGCCTGAATATTTGCCTCTGTTCCACCAGAAGCAACATAGCCATCTTGAGCATCTTTTTCTCCTTCCAAAATCTCTTCTGCACAGAGTTTAATCAATTCTATTTCTATCTTTTGTGTTCCTTTAAAAAATGGTTCTGAATCCTCATTTAAGGTATGACATCCAATATGATTTGGGTTGGCAATTAATGTTTTCATAAATGGAGAATCTTCTAAAAATGGGGCATCATCATAAAACTGTTCTTCATCTAGGTAACTTGCCGGTACTCCAAGTATTTTTTCTGTTTTATAATTTAAATTCTCAGCTAAAGCAACGTCAATTCTTGCTGTAATTTCATCGTGAGATAATTTTTCCCAGTACATTTTAATTTTTTTGAAAAGCTAAAGGTTTCTACTAACTGACAAAGTAGGAGTTAAATAAAAAAGGGAATCTCTATGAGATTCCCTTCATTCATAATTTTTAATTAAAAATTATTACTTTGTTTCTGGCTCAGCTACAACTGTAGTGTCAGCAGCAGCAGCAGCAGCAGCTTCTGCCTCAAGAGCAGCAGCAGCATCAGCTTCAGCTTGAATTTGTGCATCATAAGCAGCTGTAGAATCAGCAACAGCTTGTTCTTTTGCAGCAATTTCTTCTTGAGTTGGACCACAAGAAACAACCATCATTGCGATTAAAGCAACTGGTAGAATAAACATTTTTTTCATTTTTGTTATATTAAGTTTAGTTTAACAAAAGTATATCAAATTTAATTGAAAATATAAATTATTAATAATTTTAATTAGCTAATTTTCAGTAATTTACGTTTTTAAAAAACCGCATGTTCAAAAAATACTTGCAAAAAGTTTCTTAAAAACCACTCATCCGTGTACTTCTATCTAAAAAATCCTATTTTACTTAAAAGTTGAAACCTTAATCTAATTTAAAGGAAGATAAATTCATAACTTTGCTTTCAATTTTTTAAAAAATATGGATAAAGTAATAGGAGTTGAACTTAGTCATCGTTTTGCACCAATAGCTGTAAGAGAAAGATTAGCTCTTAACAAAGAACAAACAATACTCGCAATAAAAGAATTAAAAAAAACTTATGAAGAAGTTTTTATTATTTCCACTTGCAATCGTTTGTCTATATACGCTTATGGTCTAAGCCATAATAAAATATTAGAATATTTCGATCAGTTTGGCAACTATCGTCAATATTTATCCATTTTACCAGATAGTGAAATTGCAATAAGAAACCTATTTTCTACTGCGGCAGGGCTAGAATCTCAAGCCGTTGGTGAGCACCAAATTACTGGTCAAATTAGAGAAGCACTCGAAATTGGGAGACAGGAAAAAACTATTGGTCCAGTTTTAGATGAATTAATAAGACATGCCATTCATACAGGGAAAAGAGTACGATTAGAAACTAGCATAGGTGAATTTTCGACTTCTTTAGCAACCGTTGGTTATGAATTAATCACTCAGCAAGGTTTTAATTTTGCTGAAACAACTTTTTTAGTCATTGGCACAGGAAACATGGCAAATTTAGTAACCACTGTATTGGATAGAACTAGCATTAAAAAATTATATATTACCAGCCATGATAAAGAAAGAGCTAAAGAAATGGCGGGAGAATGGAAAGGAGAAGCTGTTGATATTGATAATATGCATACTGCACTTTCAGAGGCAGGAGTAATAATTGGAGGAACACAAGGAGAGATTAATTTGCTGCATGAAGAAACCATGGCAGAGAGCAAATGCCCTAGAGCTAAATTTGCTTTGCAAACTGGAGGTAATAAATTATTTATTGACTTTGGAGTTCCTCGTAACTTTAACCCTTCCCTAAAAGAAGATCCAAATATTACTTTGTTTGATTTAGATGATATTAAAAAAATAACTTACGATGGATTACTAAAACGATATGATGAGATTCCACAAGCTAGGAAAATAATAAATGAAGAACTAAACTGGTTTATGGATTGGTTGCGAAGTCGAAAAGTAGCTCCTGTAATTGAAGCCTATTGGGATAATTTAGAAAAAATTAAAGAAAAAGAAATAAAATGGCTTCTTCCTAAGTTAAACCAAAAAGACAAACATACCGAAGAACTCCTTCAAAGATTTACACATCGATTACTTCGGAAAATTTCTAATCCAACCATTGAAGGAATTAAAAGAATTGCCCAAAATTTACATGAAAAAGACAACCCTATTAATACAGCTAAATATATATTAGGTGTGAAAGGAGTAGATATTTTTGTTCCAAAAAGAAAAATTATTGTCGGAACTAGAGGAAGTAAATTAGCGATTACCCAAACCAACTGGATAGTTGAGCAACTTAAAACTATTCAACCAGACTATGAGTTTGAAACTAAAATAATTATTACTAGTGGTGATGAAGGTAATATAACTGTGATAGGGGCTTTTACTTCTGCTATAGAAAGAGCTATGTTAGCTGGAGAAATTGATATTGCTATACACAGTTTTAAAGATGTTCCCACGGAAGATGTAGTTGGATTACGAATAATTCCTGTTACCGAAAGAAAAGATGTTAGAGATGTTTTGATTTCAAAATCAGGTAAAAAATTGAAAGAACTTCCAGCAGGTGCTATTATCGGAACAGGAAGTTTAAGAAGGTCAACACAATTAAAACAAATTCGTCCAGACTTAATCTATAAATTTATTCAAGGAAATGTTGACAGTAGAATAAATAAAATGGAAGTGGGTGATTATGATGCAATAATATTAGCAGCAACTGGCTTACAAAAAATGAACATGATGGATTATGTTACTGAAATTTTTGAGACCGACGTTATGCTTCCTGCTGTTGGACAAGGTATTTTAGGTGTTGAATTGATTGATAAAGAAGGATATATCTTAGACTTGATTAAAAAATTAAAACACGAACCCACTAAAATTGCTGCCGATGCAGAAAGGGCTTTTTTAATTGCTTTAGGTGGAGGATGTAATTTGCCAATGGCAGCTTATGCCCAAGTGAAGGATGATGTTATTACTATTGAAGGAGTTTTTGCAACTCAAGAAGGAGCTCATTTTTCTAGAAGTTCCATTTCTGGAAAAATTGAAAATAAAAAAACTTTAGCAAGAACATTAGCTGCACAATTAAAAGCAGAAGTTGAAAGTAAAAAGAAAAGTGTAATAATAGAAGCTTAATGCTAGTTCTTCAAAATAAAACTATTTTAATAACACGTCCGAAAGAACAAGCTAACGGTTTTTTTTTAAAACTTAAAAAATTAGGAGCTCAACCTATTGCTTTTCCATTAATTGAAATAACTCCAATAAACAAAGCACAATTGTTAGCGGCTTATTCAAAAAATAATTTTGATTGGTTACTATTTACTAGTGGTATTGCCGTAAAATACTTTTTTGAAGTAATTAATCCGAATACTATAAAATCAAAAATTGCTGTGGTTGGTTCTAAAACTGAAAATGAACTAAAAAAACACCATTTAAATGCTACATTTATTCCTTCCGATTTTACTGCAGAAACTTTAGCAAAAGAAATTCCGATTAATGAAAACGAAACTATTCTAATCCCTCAATCAGATTTAGCCAAAAGCAATCTGGTAAAAACTCTAAAGACCAGAAAAACAAATCCTTTTCCTATCAATACCTATCAGAATAGTAAAGTAAAATACTCAAAAAAGGAACTGCAGGAACTTTTTAATAGTAAAATTGATTTTATCACTTTTACTAGTGGCTCTACGGTAAGTGCTTTTGCTGATTTAAAAATTAATTTGAACGCTACAAAAGTAGTTTGCATCGGTTATGAAACTGCAAAAGTTGCTGAAACAAATCGTATTAAAGTTGACGCCATCGCAAACCCACATACTATTGAAGGAATAATTAATGCGATTATTTCTTTACTCTAAAAAATTAAACCGCTACAATAGAAATATCAAATTGAACCAAGTTGATAAATTCTTTCACTCTTTTTTCTACCTCGTCGTTTGTTAAATTTTGCATCCTTTCTGTTCCAAATTTCTCTACACAAAACGAAGCTAAAGCACTTCCATAAATTATTGCTCTTTTCATGTTTTCAAAAGAGATGTCCTTTGTTTCGGCTAAATAGCCAATAAAACCACCTGCAAAAGTATCGCCTGCTCCTGTTGGATCAAAAACTTCTTCCAAAGGAAGTGCTGGAGCAAAAAACACATTGTCTTTATCAAATAAAAGTGCACCATGCTCTCCTTTTTTTATGATAAGATATTTTGGTCCCATCGCTATTATTTTTTTTGCTGCTTTCACTAATGAATATTCTCCTGAAAGTTGTCTTGCTTCTTCATCATTTATAGAAAGCACATCCACCATGGCAATAGTGCTTTTTAGCTCCTCCATGGCAATGTTCATCCAAAAATTCATGGTGTCCATTACAATTAATTTGGGACGATGGTGTAACCTATTTATTACCTGTTTTTGTACGCTTGGTGCTAAATTTCCTAACATTAAAAAATCGCAATCTTGATAATTTTCGGGCACTTGTGGATTAAACGTTGCTAACACATTGAGCTCTGTTGCAAGTGTGTCTCTAGTATTCATATCATTGTGATATTTTCCTGACCAGAAAAAAGTTTTTTCGTTGGCTTTAATTTCCAACCCTTCTAAATTAACTTTATGTGCCTTTAGCATATCCATTGCAGCTTGAGGAAAATCATCACCCACCACAGAAACAATATTTGTTTTATTTACAAAGTGCGAAGCCGCCAAGCTAATAAATGTTGCTGCTCCTCCAACTATTTTATCTGTTTTTCCGAAAGGTGTTTCTATCGCATCAAAAGCAACAGTTCCAATAACTAATAAGCTCATATTTTAGGTTTAAATTATTTACAAATATAGTTGTATAATTCAAAAGATTCAACTAATATTGCAGCCCGTTTACGAGATTCCTCCTTAGCTCAGCTGATTAGAGCATCTGATCCCGATTTATCGGGAAGGGTCTTGGAAAGTAAGGAGTATATTGAAAAGATTGATAACAAAATGTTGTTTACAACATTCCTCCTTAGCTCAGCTGGTTAGAGCATCTGATCCCGATTTATCGGGAAGGGTCTTGGAAAGTAAGGAGTATATTGAAAAGATTGATAACAAAATGTTGTTTACAACATTCCTCCTTAGCTCAGCTGGTTAGAGCATCTGATCCCGATTTATCGGGAAGGGTCTTGGAAAGTAAGGAGTATAT
>CAYHWX010000112.1:0-11285 GCA_964360245.1 uncultured Vicingus sp. | reverse complement strand
AAGGGCTATCCTTGCCGATGAAATTGTAAGAAAGGGGATTCCTATAATAATTAAGAATGAATGGCTTTTCGTAAACTTCCTGTGTGTCGTTAGTGATGAAGCAGAATATGTAAGGGAGTGGTTATCG
Source organism: uncultured Vicingus sp. (assembly GCA_964360245.1). GTDB lineage: Bacteria > Bacteroidota > Bacteroidia > Flavobacteriales_E > Vicingaceae. Next base: position 11,158 of record CAYHWX010000112.1, on the reverse strand, counting down.
TCTTATTACAGGGAGACTATGCTTGATTCAGGGAGATAAGATAAAACTTATTCCAATTATAGACTATTTAGAAAAAGAGTTGCTGTTTATTACGAAATATAAAAATGAAATAAACTGGAAAGTTTATGAATCTGTAAGGGAAAAGAGACTTGAGATTGAAAGATGGATCGAGTGTATCATTAATGCTACTCTCGATATATCGAATAGTGTCTGAAAAAGACGAATTATATGGACAAAATTGAACTGAAATCCCTTTTAATTAACAATAAGCCTGTAATAGAAATTATCATGGAAAGATTGTTACAGATTATGTAGAGAAAGGTAGTATTGTCCATACTGATGGCTGGAGAGGCTATAGCGAGTTGGGAAATAGGGAATTACTGCTAACTAGATTTAAGTAAATAAGCATATATTTGGAATTTTGGATTTAAAATTTGTTCTTGTGTTTGTGCTATTACCGATGCTGATGATCTGGAAAATGTCAAGATTCAAGACCCCATGAATGACCCCAAGCCCAGCTCGCGCTGTGGGGGTTCTCGATGTAATAAGGGCTTTTCCTATCATTATTTTATCCCTTTGAATATGCCATGAAGAATTAACATGAATAATCAAACCAACCGTTTTAAATAGCGCCAGTCGTATTTTGAACTATAATATCACTGCGATTTCTCTTTATCAATACCATTCGATTATTTTAAAACGCTCCATTTTGAAATTGACAAAGGCTGTGATTAAAAAAAGAGGCTTCGGGTTGTTAAACTTATTGAGTGCAGGGGTTGCCCCTGCCCGGTAAGATCGGCGAGTAAACATTCACTGGCGGACAATCGCTTGTATGATACAACTATCCATTTACAATGTCAATAATATTTCCCTTTACATCATCCGGTAGAAATGATAAGTATGCCGGAATAAACTCCCTTTTTGTCCACTCCTGCGCGCCGAGTCCGCCAAATCTGTCAAGTCTAATTGAATACGCATAAAACTTACGGATGTCCTTTTTTATCCCTTTGACATTCGGCGCGGCATAAAGCCTTGTCTGGTCAAGGTCAACAAAGAAAAACTCCCGACCCGAAACGTTTTTCCTGACAAGTATGTTAGACCATTTCAAATCCCCATGAACTGCGCCTTTCATGTGCCAACCTGCAAGCGTAGAGGCAAATCCATTAGCAAGTTCTTTTGGACGTTGACACTCTTTATACGCAACCCAGAGATTTTCCGAATTCTCTATGAAAGAAGAAAAATAAAAAGACGCATCCCTTTTTTCGATAAACCCTATGGGGGGAGGCACGTTAAACCCTTTTTCAAAAAGTTTAACCGTAACGTTATAAAGACGCCTTGCCCTCGATCCGATGATTTTTCTTGCAAGGGAATGAAGCGCCCCTTTATAATTCACCCTTTTTACGAGTATGTCGAATGGAATGGAAAACAGTTCTCCTTTTATAACGCCAACGGTTGTGGAAGAGCCGTCTTTTATAAGAAGCCACCCGCGGCTATTCATAACACCGTCAATATTCTCGAATAAAGAAGCTATTTTATCGCTGTGCGGACATTCCAAAACTGCCGATGCGCCGCCTACCCCACTGGGCAACTTCATGCCAACCTCTTCTCTCTTCATACAATACCATTCACCTCACAAGCCGCCGCGCTTTGCCATCCTTTGTTTTGTCCTCTCCCATACCGCTTTTGCAAGGAATTTTCTAAACTCCCTCATCTCAGGAAAGGCGTTGATATATGCCTTGAAAAAACGCATCCTGTCGGAGCGTGATACCAGAGTGGAACTGATCATATTCAGTTGGACAAGGTTTTTAATTATGAATTTATACGGGATGTTATGAGAAGAGGAGTTTCTTTCATTATCAATGAGATAAATCGCATATTTTTTGTCTCCTGTCTCCCTGATAAGTACGTTATTTGGCCGAAGGTCCCCATGGACAATTCCGGAGGAGTGGAGTCTTCCAATAGTCAGGCCAAGGTCACGAATAAGAGAACGTTTGAACTGGATTTTGGTCTTACTCAGCGATGCAAGAAAATTATTCTTTAAAAAAACGTATAACCCTACAGCATTTGGTATGAAGGTGCTGACCAGAAAATTACGTGTTGGGATGAAAAAAAACTTTTTCTCGCCAAAGGCCGACATTTCGGGTACTGAAAAGCCTTTGTTGGAAAGTAGCATCCCATTTTCCCATGCCTTTCTCGCCCTTGAGCCTTTAACTACTGCTTTGAAATATTCGAAGGGTCCTCTTTTAGAGTATTCTTTGAATACATAGCAGTTATTATCTGAGAATATCTTCCATAACATCGAATTAACGGAACTCTCGATTATTGACCAATCTTCAGGTGGATTACCGAGTGAAATGAACATGCCTATCTGAGAGAGGAGATTTTCATCCCTTTTCTTCTTGTTGATGACAATTTTCCACCCTTTTTCCAATCTGATAGATAAGTATTCTTCTGCTGTAAACATGCGCTCTTATATCTTGAAGTATGTCATAGTTAGTCTTTCAGATTTTGATGCCTGATTCTCCAACTCTGACCAGTCCAATACCAATCTTCCGGCCTGAACTGTCAGGTCCGATAAATTCAATGATTTCATGCCTGTCACTTATTTCTCTCCAGAAACGGTCTACCTGTATTTCAGGCATGTCCATACGAGGCAAGATATCATGGAAAGCGATCAGACCACCTGGCCGGACCATGGGGCCATAAAACTGAAAGTCTTTTTTTACTCCTTCATACGTATGATCTCCGTCTATAAAGGCAAAATCCACTGGCTTATTATCAAAGAGACTCTGAACATTTTCAAGGGTAAGCCTGTCATGAGAATCACATCGCAAAAGGTGAAGGGCCTGTTGTGGTCTGGCAAAGGCCTGATAAAACGGCGCGCGACATGGAGGGTATGCTCCACCGAATTTTCCGCCGGGCAGGTCTACGCTGACAATAGTTGCAGTATCACAGGCTGCCTGCGTCCAAAGATAAAGTGTGCCGCCCCTTGCTGTCCCGACTTCCAGAACTCTCTGAGGGGTCAGACAGCATACCTCTTTATACATCTGTTCTATTTCAAAAGGGTTTTGTCGCGGCTCAATTGATTTAAAGTAACCACTGCCCCTATAAACAAATGGTATGGCAAAACGGGCTTCCCGCGACAGCAGTTTTTTCTCCATAATACGTATACGCTTGAGGCCGTTACCCCGGTGCATACCTGACATAAGACTGTATATCAAATGTTTAATCATTTCGTACTCACCAACCTCATTTCAGGATATCTACAAGCCCAAACGCCCGGCATGGACAAAAACAGCATTGGCCCAGAGCAGATTTCCTTTTCTGTGATATCTCGGTTTATATATGTCGTAAAGAACAAACCCGTGTTTTCTGAAGAACAGGTCGATCTCGCTGTAAATAGCTCCGCCGTCGTAAAGCGGATTGAACAATATCTCCGAGTAAACCAGCAGGGTAGAAGTCTGCAATACATGAACAGCCCCTTCAAGGGCCTTCAGTTCTCCGCCCTGGATGTCGAATTTCATAATCTCAACAGGGATATTACCGTTGCGTTCAGCCCATCTGTCAATAGTAACCGCCTCAACCTGTTCAATCTTCTCAATTTCGGATTCAGCAGGATACATCTCCTTGAGATTATTTCCGGGTGTGAACAGTGATGTATTTCCCGGTGATCTGGTGACGTTTAGATTGACTACGCTCTCTTTGTCAGAGAGGGCGAGGAACTGCGGATTGAGACGCGGATCTTTGGAGGCCAGCTTAAGCAGCATTTCACGATACAGTGGATTCGGCTCAAAGGCGTGTACATGCGCTTCAGGGAAGAGGCGCAGCAGCCGCATCGAAATTCGTCCATTGCTGGCTCCGGCGTCAATAATGCCACTTATCTTCTGTTTGTTAAGGATAGTTGCGATTGCCTTATATGGCTCGTCAAATGACGTCAGGTTTCCACTTTTTGAAAACAGTGTGTGACGTACGATTAATTTAAGCAGATTTGCCATGTTTTTTCCTCTCCTGCCCGGAATCAGGCCGGTTAGTGCCCTGCCGCCCGTCTTTTTCACCAAGAAATATCTGCAGCAGTTGTTCCCGGACCTTATTACTATTATGGTGCTCAAGTATAAACTGCCTGCCTGCCTTTCCCATCATGGTGCGCCTGTTGTTATCCTGCAGAAGCTTTTCCAGCGCATTAATCCAGTCATCTTCTGTTGAAACCGCAATGCTGTTGCTCTCATCCAGTATCTCAGCAGTTGCGCCCTGCACATTGCCAATCACTGGGACACCGCAGGACAGATATTGGATAGCTTTTATCGGTGATTTGCCTTTTGAATATTCCTCATCAGGCAATGGCAGCAGGCCGATGTCCAGGCTGCGCACAAAATCCGGCTCTGCCCCGGGGATGAAGGGGTGATATTCGAAAGGACATGATAACCTCGGTTTTTCGCCTGAGAAGACCGCCAGTTTCACAGATGGATACTTTTTGAGTATAGCGAATAACACATGTCCTATGCGTTCAATGTTAGTTATGTTTACAGGGGCCCCGGCCCATCCAATTCTTATCTGCTCGTCATCCTTGTTTTCCGAGGGGTTCCAGATATCTGTGTCTATTGCCATTGGCACAATAACGACGGCTTTGGAATATTGGCTGGCATAACCGGAAAGGAACCTGTTTGCAGTTGTGACAATGTCGGCCTCACGCAGCCATAAGCGCAGTCTTCTTTTTACCCGCCAATCGGTTATGAAGGAACGGGGCGATCCGGGGCGTGCATATATCGCATCATCAAAGTCAAATATCGTTCTCCTGCTATTAGAAAATATTTTATTTGAGAGCGAAGAGCTGATAAGACATTTCTGATTAAATACAACGTCGAATTCGCTCATATTTCTTAGAGTAATAGAACTGATCTCCTTACGCTTTACAAATTCAGTTTTTATTCCCCTGCTGTTTAGAAAATCGATATACTGGACAATACGATATTTCGTACTGCCTTTTTCTAAATCTCGGCTGGTAATAAAAAGAACTTTCATATTTAATCTTCGGTGGAAAGTCTGATTATAATAATGTTTCATTCCTATACATGTCAAATGCTTCAAAATCAGTCTGTTTAGCGAATTTATTGCAGGTGGTCAATATAGCAAAAACGAAGAAAATTGCAAGTTTTTTTATTTTATCTGCTATATTGAACAGTTAAAAGAGAGAGAAAGTGTAAAGGACGGCACGAAATTATGGTAACATTATAAAAAGTTAGGGAGGATGGGTAATGTGCAGCACATTACCCAATTTTCCACAAGGAATTGACAAAAATTGACAAAAAATGGCAAGACCGTCCCTACTTTTATAATATCTGATTATTGCGAAGCATCTCAAATATGCAATCGGTTTCTTTTATATGCCTTTCCCATGTGTATTTTTTTGCTGTATCAGCAGCATTATGTCCCATTTCTTCACGGATATTATTATCCGTGAGTTTTTTGATAATTTCTGAGAGATTGTCAGAGTTGTTCCAGTTTTCAAGAACAAATCCATTTCCACCTTCTTTTATAAGTTCCGAGGCCCCATTTGTTTTTGTAGTGACCACTGGAAGCCCACATGCCATTGCTTCAAGGCATGCATTTGAAAAGGGTTCATATCTGCTTGGCAGGACAAAGAGATCTGCCATTCCATAATATTTTTCGACATCTATTGTCCTTCCTGTAAAGATAATATTTTCAAGGTTGATACTTTTATTCCTGGCAAGAGAAATATAATGTCTTGTTCGTCCGCGTCCTACTATTATCAGCCTGATTTTATCAATTTTTGTTTTAGATATTGCTTCAATGATCGTGGAGAGGCCTTTTCTCTCCCAGTTATTAGCAACAAATAATATAACAAGCTCATTATCGCCTATTTCATATTTATTCCTCATGGTTTTTCTGTATTTCTTCATATCAGGATTAAACAACTTATGATCAACTCCATTGTAAACAACTTTTATCCTGCATTCAGGTATTTGAAAATATTCCATAATCTGATCTTTTATAAGCCTGGAATTTGTAATGAAAAGTCTGCAATTGCCAGCTTTGAATATTTTGCCTTCAAGAAATCGCATTGCGAAATGGACGAGCGATGTAGAGTACTTTATTCCTCTTAATAAGGTATTGGGGTGCAGTACCTTCATCCAGTGCCTATGAATTCCGTCTCCGACCCTGTATATACTGACAGGGTATACCTGGCAAAGGCTGTATATGAGATCAAACTTTTCTTTTCTGAGAATGTTCTTGATTCTGTGCTGAAAGGATAAAAGTCTCAGGGGAGAGAGCCATTTGACGGTTTCTATCAGGTGTGTTTTGGCGCCGTCTATGGCAGTGTCTATATGACCTGTTAAAATATGCACATTATGGCCTGATGCTGAAAGTTTTCTGGCAAGATTAACAGAAACCCTTTCCGCTCCACCAAAGCTCTGTGAAACTCTTTTTGTTATCAGTGCTATTTTCATCTATTTAATTGGCTCTTAATTTATTCTTTCTAAACTGAAGCTTAGCGTCATGTTTTGCGATATTCCTTGTCTTTGACATAATGCTTCTTGCCAGTTTTTTATTATCAGGCGTTAATTTATCGCCGCCGGTATAGATGAGGAAAAATTTCAGCAGATCAGTTTTGGTAAATATTTCCAATCTCTTTGCGGAGTATGTCAGTTGAGCGAGGTCTTTGATTTTGTCATGCAGGCTGATAGTCTTGTTTTTATGCATCCTCTGGACATCTATGATGAAAAACGTATTGTCCTCCTGACTGATAAGGATATGCCCAAGATAAAAATCCTGATGATTCAGCCCTTTGCTGTGAAAATCCCTTGCCAGAACAGCCAGCTTTTTTATGCATGCACGTTTATCTTTAAATTTTTCTTTGTTTAAAGGTGGAGTATAATATTTCGGGAAAAACACTTCGAGTTTTTCAGCATTGTACAGATTCTCTGTTAGAGTAAATGAGAAATATGGCATTCCACACTGTTTTTCCTCTCCAAAGGCAACTGGTGTCATGGTGCTAAATCCAAGACTACTAAGAGTGAGCATATTGTTCCACTCATTTCGTGCATCCTCTTTCTTTGCACATGGGACTAAAGATTTTATCCTCTCTTCCCATGGCCAGAAATGGCGTTTCAGATAGAAAATTTTATCTTCTATTTCAATCTTCGTCACAGAGCGGAATTTATTTCTCTTTAAAAGATTGCTGTCGTTAAAATTCATAAATTTATGAAAGTCATCGAGAGTGTTCCTTTTCAGGATATCCATGAATTTTTCATTGATAAGTATGCCATTATATGTGACGAATGAATACATGGTTTATTGTGAGACTTTATGTCAAAATACCTTTAGTTTTTAAGACATGAAATGCTCGTATTTCTTTTTGGAGCTTGGACAGTTTTAGAGCTGTAATAAGTTTTCTAAATAGGCTGTTTTGGAGTAATATTTTTATGTAATAAGTATTTTCTGAATCTGATACCCGCCATGTTTCACGCTTGCCCGGAATTTTTCTTACACATAGAGAGTTTTTTGCTGTAATATTCAGCTTAGAAAAGATTTCTGTATGCATAGCTTCTGTCTGATAATAGTCATGCTTTTTCAATGTTATTTTATATTTTTTCTTTCCTTCCTGGAAAGTTCAAAAGACACAGTCCTATAATATTGAAATCTCAGAAATAACCTCTGTTTTTCTTCCGCAGAACTTACGCCGATCGCACTGAATATTGCCTCCAGCCAATGCGCTATTGCCTTATCAGATACATACCCCTTGAATGTCCTGCTCAGGCGGCCTGCTTCTGCCATCAGCACCTCAGGACTTGGTTTGTCCATGTATTTTGCGTGCTGGAAATCGAGAATGGATACTTTACCCTCATCATTTTCAGAGAGCATGATTGCACCGCCATTCACATCAATGTGGTTGCAGTGAGCATTGTACAGGCTTGCAAAAAGGGGAACAGTGCGCATTAGTATGCGGATATATGCCTCTTCATTATCCCGATTTTGTTCATGTAAACGATTTATAGGCATAAGTTCACGAAGATATTCCATAAGGACAATGTTTGTTGCAACAAGACCAAAGCGGTTATAGATATGTCCATATCCCTGAACTTCAGGAACTGGCAATCCTCTCCGGAATGCGATTATGAGATTAGCAGCCTCATCAAGTCCATATCTGTAATATTTCAACATGCGGCTAAACTTCATCAGGTAGAATACCTTGGCAACAGAACTTTCTCCGTTTATCAAAGGGGAAGAAATACGCAGAACAACTTTTCTGTTAATTTGCTTGAGAATACTTATGCCGGAATCTGAAGGTTGTTTTTCTATTGAAGTGGCAACAGCCTTTGTTATAGATTGAGTCGCATTAACAAAACTCTTATCCTTTAGCCACCATTTGCTTTGATGTGCAGCATGCTGAAATGGAAGCATGGAAGATATAATGTGGTGTTTTTTTATTTGTTCAAAGAGGTCGATCATGCGGTAACTTTTTCAAAAATAACAAGGCATTGCTGTTCTATAAAATTTCTTGCGGGCTGTCGTTCAATAAGTTTAAGTCCTGCATTCTCAGCTAATGCGACAAGTTGTGAAAAGCTGATATACTTACCTCTGATCTTTTTTCTGAAAAGTTTTCGCATGTAATATCTGATGCAGTCCTTATTGTAAAAACTTAATGCAATATACTTTTTTGATACTCGCGCTAATTCCCTTAATACTGATAATCGCGTTTCATCATCAGGCAGATGATGAAACAGGCGCATGCTGAAACATACATCAGCGCTCTCATCAGGCAGCGGTATTGATGTTATATCCGCTTGAATAAATTGAATCTGTTGAAAGCTTTCAGTAGCCTCTGCGGTTTCTTTCGCCACCTGCAGCATCGCTGGGGACAAATCTACCATAGTAAGCCGCTTTGCCCGGGAAAATATCTTCAAGAACCTGCCGCTTCCGCACGGGATATCAACAACTTGACAGCCATCCCCAGCCAATGCAAAGACATATATGGCGAACTTGCGTTCGAATTTATCAAGGCGTCTCATCCTGGCGTCGCGATTAAATCTTCTTTCTACATAGCTGTTGGCATCTTCTTGAGAGTTCCCTTTTTTTATGTCTACTTTTTCGTCCATTACCATTTTTTGGGCACGAAGCCCCTGATATATTTAACCTCTATTAGCTTATCTCCAACACAAATCTTTGCAATATACTTTCTCATCTGCATATCTTTTTCCACAGATTAGATATTTACTTGATATTCTGACAAGCACCGTATCGGAAAATGGTGCTTGCCGTAGTCTCATTCCCATATCCTATTACAGCCACTCGCATATTTCTAAACCAGTGTTGCAATTACCTCTCAAGAAATTTGATGGGGTCAATTTGATGGTTTGATGGGGTCAGGTCTTTAATCTTGCTGTTTATGGTTTAGGTCAGTCCTTTTTCATCAACCTGCTTATAGTTGAGTAATGCAATCCAAGATAATCGGCAACTTCTTTCTGATTGTAGCCGTATTTCTCCACCGATTCCACTATTTTTAAGTTTCTTTCACGTTTTGTAATTTCCAAACTTCTTTTGAATAGCGAATCTAAACCAGGTCTTTCTATGTATCTTTGCCGCCTTGGAATCTCTTCTATCTCTTCCTTGCCCTTTACGAAACTTATCAAATTGTTTCAGTATCCAATCTGTTGTAAGTGAGGGATGAGGTTTTTCCAAACCAGCTGTACCACGATAACTGCTCCACCCCCATTCCTCCAGGCTTTGCACCATCTTAGCCCTGACAGAATTCAGAACCACATATCTTGAAACCTGCATGAGATAGCTCTCTTTTTCAATCAATAGTAATAAATACAGGTTCTCTTGCATTACCCCTTGATGTAATGTGGTAAAGCGCTCCGTCAAATTCTATCCTTAAAGGTCTTGCCATGTATCATAATTTATCATACCTACAACCTTATGTCAATATTAAACAGGCTGTCCGAGAATACGAGCAATAATTTTATTGATACCGTATATTGTGTTTAATATGCCTTGCAAGCACAATATGTTGTACGCTAAATTTTAAAATCGTAATTCTCGGACAGCCTGTAAAGCCCTGACCCCATTAACCTATGCATTAACCTCATACCAGAACCTTGTGAAGTTTTTAAATTTTCCAGCAGCTTGTCCAGTTTCAGTTCGGGAATGTATATAATGTCGAACTTATTGATCTTTCGAAATTTAAAACCCAATTTATTCACAATTGTCTGAACCATTCAGGGTTATTTTCGAAACCATATTTCAGGAGGGAATCTCCTACAGCCTCATGTAACCGCTGGGCCATTTTTGACGAAAAGAAATTCTTCCAGTCTCCTGAGACCCCTTTTCTCATAAATTTGATATTGAATTCCTTGCCGCGGGGAATAGCGCAATTATCAGGTAGGCTCTCCAGATATTTCTTCTTGTTTTTAAAAGATTGCATTTCAACGGCCAGTTCAATCTTATAATCAGGGGGTACTTCCAGATCGAGTTTCCGCAAAATATCCAAGGCAACTGATTTTGCATCATGGAGCATGGCCTCGTAAGTCGTAAAGGCCATATGGACATGCGGATTCCTGACACTGAATTCAAGGGCATTCTCAATATGCTTATTCCATGATCCTACTTCTTTTAGTTTAGCTTCCCACTGTATGCATATCGAGTTCAGACATTTCCATAATAACCAGCGGCTTCGGTAATATCGCAAAATACCGAGGGGACCGCGTCTCAGGACGTTGGAAAATTTCGATAGGATAACGTCTGACTCTCTGATATTTATTTTCCTATGTTTATAAAAAAAAGCCGATATGACAATATCTCGGAAATCCCTTTGAATGTATGCTATCCGTTTTATGCCGGGGTCGTATTTTTTCATGAGGACTTCAGTTAGAAAATGCGTTTTAATGACTTTATACCCTGACGGCCGGGTTCCTTTTGCCAGTGCCTCATTTAAATCAGAAGCGATTTCCCTTTTATCATTATGATCTAACACAGATCCGGCGGGGGCATCGAGAATATCTGCCAATAATCGGGTGAGCCATGTGTTGCCGGATTTCGGGAAACCTACAATATATATTCTTTCCGGACTGTCTTTCTTATCTGTTGTCTGCATATTTATGCTGTATGATTAGGAAATTTGATGGGGTCAGGTCTTTAA
>CAYHWX010000111.1:0-11721 GCA_964360245.1 uncultured Vicingus sp. | reverse complement strand
GGAAAAATTGGTAAATGACATTTTATAAGCGCCACCTTCTTTAAATTCCATTTGTTGTACAGTGCAAATAAATCCATAAGGTGGAATCCAACTTGCATAAGCATTAGGGTCAGAAAAGGCTTTATAAACTTTTTCAGGTGAAGCAGTCAAAACTCTATGAAGTGTAACTGAATTATTTTGCATTAGATTAATTTTTTGAAATTTTTATTATTGAGTTAGTCATTTATTTTTTTGCCTTATTTTTTCGTTGTTTTCGATTACTCTGAATTTTACAATTCTTTCAATTAGTTTGTAGGGTATCGGTTGGTCAAGTGGAAATTGAACCGAACCTTTTCCTTGTTTATACTTTAAAAGTTCGTCTTGAAACTCATTATGTCCAGAAGGTGTAGCATAAAAGCCAATATGATTTTTGAATGCTGCAAAATAAACCAACGGTTTTTTGTTCATTTTATAAGCAGGCATTCCATAAGAAAAGTGTTCATCCGCATTGGGTGCTGAATCTTTTATCAACTTTCTTATGTTTTTCAAAATTTCCTGAACACCATCGGGAAACTGCATAAAGTATGTTTCAATTTCGTTCATTTCAGTTGTTTTATTTCCCCAAATAACCGCTAACAACCGAATAAACAACATTTGTTATTTATTCGCATTATACAATCAACCCAAATGTAGCAAATATTTTATTGGTTTAATGTAAAAACTATTTCGGAGCTTTTTTTAATAAATAAAAAGCCAACAAGCTAAATAAGACATTAGGTATCCAAACGGCAATGATGGCTGGAACGCCAGAATTAAGTGAAAAAGTGGAAGATATTTGCATAAATAGGATGTACGAAAAACTAATTAATAAACCTAAACCAATGTGTAAGCCAATTCCACCTCTTACTTTTCGGCTAGAAATAGAAACGCCTATTAATGTTAACACAAAAGTGGCAAAAGGATAAGCACTTCGTTGTTGTTTTTCTACCTCGTAATAAATAGTTTGCTGTGAGCCCTTAAATTTCTGCTCTTCAATAAAATCATTTAACTCAAAAAAGTTCATGGTGGTGATAAAACTGTTTCTCCGTTTAAAATCTTCTACTTTTAAATTTAAAGTAGTGTCTTTAACTGCTCCCGTTTTTATGGTTTCTTTTAAACCGTCAATATTTCGTTCTACATAATTGGTAATAGACCACTTATTGATGGTAGAATCCCATCTTACATTATCCGATAATAATTTATAGGATAATTCTCCATCTTTAAATCGTTCGATAGAAAAATTATAACCCACATTCATGTCAGCTTCAAAATTAGTCATGTAGATGTAGGTGTTTTTGTCAATTTGCATGTGAATATCTTGAGCAAAATTTCTAAATTTATTTCTGTAATAGGTTTCTTCAAATGCTAATCGGTTTTTATTAGCTACAGGAATTAAAAAATTGTTTAAATAAAAAGATAAAATAGAGAGTACAAATGCACAAATTAAATAAGGACGGAGCAATCGTCTAAAGCTAATACCGCTAGATAAAATGGCAACAATTTCGGAATTACTTGCCATTTTAGAAGTAAAAAAGATAACAGAAATAAAAATAAATAAAGGGCTAAACATGTTAGCAATGTAGGGCACAAAGTTGAGGTAATAATCAAAAGCAATGGCTTTTAATGGGGCTTTTCGCTCAATAAATTCTTGTAATTTTTCGGAAACATCAAAAACAATAATAACACAAATAATCAATAAGAGGGTGAAGAAGAAAGTCCCCAAGAATTTTTTAATGATATAGCGGTCAATTTTTTTTAACATGATAACTTTTGACTCAATTGTTTAATCATCATTTTTTTCCAATTGTAAAAACTACCATCAATAATTTTTTCTCTAGCTTCATTTACTAACCAAATATAAAAGCTTAAATTGTGTAAAGTGGCAATTTGTGCACCTAAAATTTCTTTCGAAATGATGAGGTGTCTTAAATAAGCTTTCGAATAATAACTATCCACATAGCTTGTACCTTCGGCGTCTAATGGAGAAAAATCATTTGCCCATTGTTTATTTTTAATGTTGATGGAACCATTTTTGGTAAAAAGCATTCCATTTCTTGCATTTCTAGTAGGCATCACACAATCAAACATATCGATTCCTAACGCAATATTTTCCAAAATATTTATTGGAGTGCCCACTCCCATTAAATAACGAGGTTTATCTTCGGGCAAAATATCCGTAACAATTTCGCACATTTCATACATTTCATCATCTGGTTCGCCAACCGATAAACCACCAATGGCATTTCCTTCTCGACCAAAAGAAGCAATTTTTTCGGCTGATTGAATTCGTAAATCTTTATAAACACTTCCTTGTACAATAGGAAATAAAGTTTGAGAATAGCCATACAAAGATTCTGTGGTATCAAATCGTTCGCAACAACGTTTTAGCCAACGGTGTGTTAGGTGCATAGAGTTTTTTGCATATTTGTATTCGCAAGGATAGGGTGTGCATTCATCAAAAGCCATAATAATATCTGCACCAATAGTCCGTTGAATATCCATAACATTTTCTGGAGTAAATAAATGCTTGGAGCCGTCAATATGAGAAGAAAAAGTAGCTCCTTCTTCTTTAATTTTTCTTCTGGCAGATAAGGAATACACTTGATACCCGCCACTATCGGTAAGTATAGGTCTGTCCCAATTCATAAATTGATGCAAGCCACCTGCTTGTTGAATAATGTCGATACTTGGTCTTAAATACAAATGATAGGTGTTCCCTAAAATAATTTGGGCTTTGGTGTCTTCTTTCAACTCTAGTTGGTGAACTCCTTTTACAGATGCGGCTGTACCAACTGGCATAAAAATAGGGGTACGAATTTCCCCATGGTCAGTAGTTATGACTCCAGCTCTCGCTTTTGATTGACTGTCTTTTTTTTCTAGTTTGAAGTTCATTTAATTTATTAACTATTTGTGTTTTAAAACTTGGTCAAAGATAATTATTTAGCCCAAAGTATCAGATTACATTTGAGAAATGGATGCAAAGGAATTAATAAAGTTTTTAGAATTTAATAATTGGTGGGATTATTTAGTTATCGTTTACCTTGTCAGCTTTATTATTCAACTTTTTTATTACCTCTTTGTTTTCACCAAATTAGCTTTTTACAAAGGTTCGGTAGTTAATGAAAATGAAAAATTTGCCCCAGTTTCTGTAATTATTTGTGCAAAAAATGAGCGAGACAATTTGTTGGAATATTTGCCTTTGTATTTAAGTCAGGATTATCCGCAGTTTGAAGTAATTGTTGTTAATGATAATTCGGTAGATGATTCGGATGACGTATTAAAAGCTTTTTCATTGCAGTTTAAACAGCTAAAAATTGTAAATGTACCAGATACCGATCGATTTTTTAAAAGCAAAAAATTTGCCTTAACTCTTGGTATAAAAGCAGCTCAATATGATAGTTTATTACTAACCGATGCCGATTGCAAACCTTCCTCGTCACAGTGGATAAAATACATGAGTCAATACCAAAAAGATAAAAAAATAATTTTAGGTTTTGGTGGCTACGAACGTAAAAGTGGATTATTAAACAAACTCATCCGATTTGAAACATTTTATACTGCATTACAATATTTATCTTTTGCACAGGCTAAAATTCCATACATGGGTGTTGGTCGAAATTTAGCTTACCAGTCGGGCTTGTTTTTTAACAATAAAGGATTTGCAAAACACATGAATATTTTATCGGGCGATGATGATTTATTTATCAATGAAGTCGCTAATAATCAAAATACGCAAGTTGTTATCCATCCAGATGCATTTACCATTTCTAATGCGAAAACGAACTATAAAGCATGGTTTAGGCAGAAAAAAAGACATTTTTTAACAGGTTCACATTATCAATTGAAGCATAAAATAATTTTGGGGTTGTTGCAAATTTCTCAACTTGTTTTTATAGGCTTATTTCTTCTTTTGGTCATCAAATTAAGACCTGTTTATCTAATAGTTGGGGTATTTATGATAAGATATATCATTCAAATGCTTATCTTTAAGCTATCGACAAATAAAATTGGAGGAAAAGATTTAATAATTTTGTCACCAGTATTTGAATTATTTTTTATGATTTTCAATCCAATTTTAGTAATTTCAAATCAAATTAATAAAAAAAATAAATGGAATTAAACTCAAACTTATCACCAAAAGCAAAAATAGATTTTGAATTGGTATGTAAAGCTAGAGATGAGAATAATGAAAAAGCTTATGCCACTTTATTGGCTAAGTATAAAGATTCTATTTATTTTATGATGTTTAAAATGGTTAAAAATGCTGATGATGCTGATGATTTAACCATCGAGGCATTTGGTAAGGCATTCAATAGAATTCATCAATACACCCCCGATTTTGCTTTTAGTACTTGGTTGTTTAGAATAGCCACCAACAATTGTATCGATTTTATCAGAAAGAAAAAAATGATTACTCTTTCTATCGATAAAACTGCTGATGACGGTGAAGGAGGAGAATTGAGTTTCGAAATAAAATCACCCAATTTGGATCCTGAAGAACGCATCATTAGAAAACAAAAAATTAGAATAATGCGCGAAATTGTAGAAAAATTAAAACCTCGTTATCGGGAGTTAGTTGTTTTGCGTTATTTTAGAGAATTGTCGTACGAAGAAATAGCTGAGGAAATCCAATTGCCTTTAGGAACAGTAAAAGCACAACTGTTTAGAGCAAGAGAGAAACTCTATTTGTTGATGCAAAATAAAAAAGGAAATATTTAAGGTTTTATTAGAATGGAAATCAAAGCGAATGCTGATTCAACTATCATTTTAAACTATTTTCCTGAGTTATCCGAAAATCAAATTCTACAATTTAATCAGTTAGGTTACTTGTATAAAGATTGGAACTCTCAAATTAATGTAATTTCCAGAAAAGATATCGATGAACTTTATTTAAAGCATATTTTGCACTCGTTAGGAATCGCAAAAGTGATACAGTTTAAGGAAAAAACAAAAATTTTAGATGTTGGCACAGGTGGAGGATTTCCAGGGATTCCTTTAGCCATAATGTTTCCAAATGTCGATTTTGTATTGGTTGATTCAATAGGGAAAAAAATAAAAGTAGTACAGGAAATTGTCAATAAAATAGGATTAACCAATGTTAAAGTATACAACAAAAGAGCTGAAGAAATAAATGGGCAATTCGATTTTGTGGTAACGAGAGCAGTTGCTCAAATGAATAAATTTATTCCTTTAATAAAAGGAAAAATGAAAGTTGATAGTTTTAATGAACTTAAAAATGGCATTTTATTTTTAAAAGGAGGAGATTTAATCCAAGAAATAGCTGAAAGCAAAAAAACAGTTAGCATTTTTCCCTTATCTGATTATTTTGAGGAAGAATTTTTTGAAACCAAAGTAGTGCTTTATACTCGGGTAAAATAATCATCAGTTATTATATATATCTTTGTTTAATGCCATTAAAATTTTGCAAAATAGTTCGTTTATCAGTTTTGTTCATTTGTGTTATACTCACCACCAAATTCAGTGCACAAAACCAAAAAAATGCAATAGTTCTACTATTAAATCGTGCTGATAGCATTAAATATAATGCACCTGATGAGGCAATCTCTTTTGCTCAAAAAGGTCTAGCAATGGCAAACAAAACTACCGATCAACAAAATATAGCAAAAGCAAACAGCTTAATTGGCACCATACTATGCATTCAAGGTAATTATACCGAGTCGTTCAATTATCATTTAAAAGCATTAAAAATAAACGAACAGTTGCACGACAGTGTTTCTATGGCCACCAATTACAACAACATTGGTATGGTATTCGATAATGCCAACAAAGATTCTTCGGCATTAGTTTATTACCTAAAAGCAATACAAATACAAGAACGAAAAAGCACTAAAAAAAGTTTGCTTAAACCTTATAATAACATCGGTATTTTATACGCTAATTTATTGCAACACGACAAAGCCATTTTTTATTTTGAGAAAGCTGCTCAAATTGCTCATGAAACCGAACAACCAGTAATAGAAGGAAGTATAAAACACAACATTGCCATGTTTTATATTGGTCAAAGCAATTATACCAAAGCTCTTGAGTTGCTCAATCAATCACTAAATGTTCACCAACAAACCAACAACACCAGAGGAATAGCCACCAACTATTTGTATTTTGGAGAAACTTATTTTTATTTAAAGGATTTTAATAAAGGCATAAGTTATTTAAACCAAGCTTTAAATCTTGCAAAATCCAATGGATTTAAAGACATTCTTTCAGAATGTTACTTACAACTATCTATTTTTTATGAAGGAAAAAAGAATTTTACACAAGCACTATACAATTTGAAACTTTGGGCAGAAGTAGAAAAAGAAATCATCAATGAAGCATCTGTAAATAGTATGGCTGAAATGCAAACAAAATACGAAACAGAAAAAAAAGAAAAAGAAAATTTAGCATTGACCAAAAAAACTGAAGTTCAACAATTGATTATTGAAAACGAAAACCAAAAGAGAAAAAATCAATTAACTCTCAGTATAACTCTAATTGGATTAATTGTAGCCATCTTTTTGTTTGTTTACTACCGAAAAAAACAGATACAAAAAACCTTACACGCCAAAGAATTAGCCGAAGTTGACAAGTTAAGATTTAAAGAAGTGATTGAAGCCGAAGAAAAAGAACGTGCTCGTATAGCTCAAGAACTACACGATGGCTTGGGACAATTACTTTCAACCGCACGTTTAAATGTAGCATCTTTAGAAGATGCTGTGACGGAAGTAGATAAACCTGACTTAGAACGTTCGTTGAAAATAATAGACGAAGCTTGTGTAGAGGTTCGGAACATCTCGCACAACATGATGCCAAGTGCACTTATTCGACTTGGGCTTATTCCTGCAATAACTGAATTGGTAAACAATGTCAACTCTGCAAAAGGAATAAAAATTGATTTTGAAAATAATGTAGATTCTTCGCTCGGGCAATCGTTAGACATTACGATTTATCGTGTGATTCAGGAGATTTTAAACAACATGATTAAACATGCCAAAGCAAATCACATCAACATATCCATTAACAAAAATGACAACGATTTAGTCATCATTATGACTGATAATGGAGTTGGTTTTAATACAGATGAACTGAAAGAAAGCAAAGGCTTGGGTTGGAAAAATATTTTTTCAAGAATTTCGATGTTGGATGGAAGTATTGAATTGAAATCTGAACTTCAAAAGGGAACAAAGATTTTCATAAATTTGAAGTTGAAAAATGGAAAATGAACTAAAAATAGTTATTGTTGACGACCACCAACTATTTCTTGATGGGATAAAATCGCTTTTAAAAAAAGAAAAAAAAATACACTTTGTCCATGAATCATTGAGTGCCGAAGGAGCTTTAAATTATATTAGGAAAAACAATGTTGATATGCTCATTACCGACATTAGTATGCCAGGAATGAGCGGAACAGAACTTACTAAAATAATAAAACACGAATTTCCACACATTAAAGTATTGGTGTTGACCATGTTTAACAACCCTGCAATTATTAATGATATTCTTCAGGCAGAAGCTGAAGGATATATTTTAAAAAATACAGGAAAACAGGAATTACTTGCTGCCGTTAATAAAATAATGGATAATGGTACTTTTTACAGCAATGAAGTAATGAATTTAATGATAAACCATAATAGAAAAAAACTAATTCCTAGTATAGAAAAAGAAGAACTTACCCACAGAGAATTAGAAATTTTAAAATTAGTTTGCGAAGAACTTACCACAGCCAGTATTGCCGAAAAATTATTCATCAGTCCACGCACGGTAGATACGCATCGTAAAAATATTCTCGAAAAAACAAAATCAAAAACAATTGTTGGGCTTATTAAATATGCCTTTGAAAATAATATTCTAGGGTAAAAAAGCATTCGTCAAAAACAAAAACAGCAGAAGTGAGTTAGTATTCTTGGTAGTTGTTGTTAGTTTTGAAATTTGTTATAAGAACTTCTCTGTACCTAATGGTACTGATATAAAATACCTATTCCTACGGATTGTACCAACTCTATAAATCTTTTAGCTTTGCTATGTAAGTTTTTTCAATAATCAAACCATAAAAAATGAAAACAAAAATTACAGTAGTATTAATAATGCTTACCATTATTGGGTTAAATAATGTGTTAAAGGCACAAGCTCCAGTTCAATTAATTTCGGGAGTTGGTAATTCCACCATGTTAGATGTTGAGGCAATTGGTGGCACTTTCTATTTTAAAGTAACCAATGGATCTTATAAGGAATTGTGGAAAACAGATGGTACTTTAATTGGTACTCAACTTGTAAAAGATTCTTTTGCTGTAGATATTATTGATTTTGTTAACATTAATAGTACTCTTTATTTTTTAGGTACCGATGCTGCTGGTACTTCACCTGTTTTATGGAAATCTGATGGAACAGATATAGGCACTGTTATGGTTAAAGTTTTTTCTGGAAGTTCACCAAGCCTAGGTGCATTAACAGCAATAAACAATACTGGTTATTTTATTTATGCCCATCTTGGTCCAGCATATACTGCAATATGGAAAACAGATGGAACAGACCTTGGAACCGTTGAGGTAAAACAAAATGTTGCTCCAGGAAGTGTTGTGAATACAAAATGGTTTTTTGAAGTTGGTAGTGAAATAATATTCTTCGGTACTTCGCCTACTACAGGCTATCGAGCATTATGGAAAACCGATGGCACTGATTTAGGTACCATCCTGGTAAAAGATAGCATAATGAATTATAACGCTGGTAACAATCTGATAGAATTTTTAAATATAAACGGTATTTCATATTTTACCATTAATTCTGGTTCTGGTCATTACTTATGGAGAACCGATGGAACAAACTCTGGAACTTATTCTTTAACATACGGCACGCTCAGTTTTCTTACTAACTTAAATGGAATTTTGTATTTTAGGAATTTTTCTATGTCACCAGTAGGGTATAAACTGATGAAAAGTGATGGAACCGTTATAGGTACGGTAGATGTAAGTGGCTTGGGAAATATTGGTTTAAGTATAGCCTCTATGGGTAATAGCTTGTATTTAGGTGGGGAAAACAGTTTCGACTTTGAACCCTACAAAAGTGATGGAACAGCTGGTGGAACGGTATTATTAAAAGATGTGAACGCTGGAGCTACTGGTTCTAATCCTCAATTTTTAACCAAAGTTAATTCAACCATGTGTTTTGTAGCAAATGATGGAATTAATGATAATCAAATTTGGAAAACCGATGGAACACCTGGAGGAACTGTTATGGCTTATGCCTTAGTAGATACTATTCCAAATTTTGGTACTGTTGCACTGACTTCTTTTAATAATTATTTACTTTTTATTTCGGGTACTGAAATGTATTCTTTGTTAGTTTCAACGGGCGTAGGAATTAATGATGAATTGAACACAAAAAGCATTGCAAATGTTTTTCCAAATCCCTCGAACGGAATTTTTAAAATTAAAAATGATGAATTAAAAATTACGTCTGTTGAAATTTATAATATGCTGGGAACAAAAGTTTATAGCACAACAAAAATTGCTGAAAGCAATGTAACAATTGATATTTCTAATCAAGCGAAAGGAATCTATTTTGTAAGATTTTATGAAGGCGATAAAATGGTTACCAATAAAATAGTAATTCAATAAAAATAATTGAACTACAATTTCAATAATAAAAACAAACTTATTAATTCAGGTTTGTTTTTATTACTTTTAAAAAAATGGAGACTAGAGCCCATTCTAAAAACGGGGCAAAACCGAAAAGCCAAACGAGTAGGAAAATTAAATTTATAAATTATGAGAATAAAAATTACCACTTTCATTTTTGCATCAGTTGCACTTTTAAACAGCAATTTGGCACAACCAGTAATTACAGGAATAACCAGTCCTCCTTTGGGGACCAAAACGTTAGGTTATCTTATTCCAGGGGCAATAACTGAAGGTACTGCTGGAGCAAATCAAACTTGGGATTATTCAACTATTCCGTATGATCCTTCTACTTATTACTTTAAAAGTGTTGATTACGCAACGTTGAGTCCAACAATGCAAGCTAATTTTCCTACAGGAAATCTTGGCAACGAAGTTTATTTTGGGGTAAGCCTGGTTGCAACTCAAGTTTTTCAATTAGAACCTACCTTTCTGTCATATTTAGGGTTGAATACCACTGTGTTTCCAGTCCCAGATACTCAATTGGTTTTTCCTCATAGTTACTTAGAAACTCACGCAGGATTTACCTATGATGCTTACGGAACATTGATAACTCCTTTTGGAACTTTCACCAATACCGTTCGTTTACGAGAAATAGATGGCAGTAATTTTAAGTACGACTATTGGCAGTTCTCACCTGTTTACAGAGCAATAATGGAATACTTGGTAGATTCCACTACACAAGTTATTTCAGGGCAAACTTTTTTCAACAACGAAAACCCTGCTGCTGTAAATGAACTGGAAAAAAATAGTGGAGTGGAACTATCTCCAAATCCAACAGTTGATAACATCATTATTACCACTTCATTTTCAGGAAATTCAACTGTTGAAATTTATGATGTGCAAGGGAAAAAATTATCGAGTCAAAATATTTTAGTGCAAACAAATGCTCCTTTTAAGATGGATGTATCTTATTTAGAACAAGGCATTTATTTTGTTAAAATATATAATGACGAGAAAATTTATACCCAGAAAATTGTGAAGGAGTAATAGGCGATAGCTATTTCTAAATGGGAGTTCTAAAAATTTACATTTTACATCCCATCTATTAAGAGGGGCAAGGGGTGTGTAATTAAAAAACGCTATTTTTAGAACTCCCTAAAGTAAGAAAGTCAAATTTGTTTTATTACAAATTTGACCTTTTTTTAAATCATTTGATAAACCGCCTTTACCAAATCCCTTAAATTGTATTGCGAAGCCATTACTTCACCATAAGCACCACAAGAATTAATGGCAATAAGGTCACCCCTTTTGGTGGAAGGAAGCATTAATGATTTTCCAAAACAATCGGACGATTCGCAAATGGGACCAACAACATCATACCGTTTAATTTCATCAGAATTACTGGTTAAATTTTCAATGGCATGTACTGCTTGGTAAAGTGCTGGTCGTATTAATTCTGTCATTCCAGCATCTACAATAGCAAAATTGGTGTTTACTCCTTTTTTTACATACAATACTTTGGTAATTAACGTTCCGCATTGTCCTACAATAGACCTGCCCAACTCAAAGTGTAATTGTTGTTTTGGACGTAAGGCTAAAAAATCATTAAACAGTTTAAAATAGGCTTTAAAATCAGGAATCAAATTTTGTTTAGGATTTTCATAAGCTATTCCTAAACCTCCACCAACATTTATGTGGTCAACAATAATTTGATGATTATAAAACCATTGTTGAATTTCGTTTACTCTTAAGCAAAGCCCTTTAAAAGTATTTAAATCTGTTATCTGTGAACCAATATGAAAATGTAAACCTATCAGTTTTAGGTTTTTTAATTTTTCCAAGACAGTTAGCACTTCTTCTAACTCCCATCGATTAATACCAAACTTGTTTTCTTCTAAACCAGTGGTAATGTAATGATGAGTGTTGGCATTAACATTTGGATTTATTCTTAATGCAATTTGGGCAATTTTATTTTTTTTAAATGCTAATTCGTTGATTACCTCCAATTCCGGAATAGATTCGCAATTAAAACAAAAAATATTGTTGTCTAACGCACTATTTATTTCTGCATCAGATTTGCCAACCCCTG
>CAYHWX010000110.1:0-11916 GCA_964360245.1 uncultured Vicingus sp. | reverse complement strand
CAACTGTTTCAGAAGGTAAAATATTTAGTAGTAAAGTTTCTGCTTTTTCTTTTTCTATTTCTAGTAATTCTTTTTGTTTAATTACTTCATGAGTTCTTTCTTTAACTTGAATTTCTAATATTTCTTTTTGTTTTTTAACTTGATTAATTCGATACATCACAATTCCATAAACCATTAATACAGGAATTAAAATGTAGAATATTAAAATAAACCAAATGGTTTGCCAAAATGGAGGCTCTACCGTAACTTTTATTTGTGCTATATTGTCGCTCCAAACACCATCGCTATTAGCAACTTTAACTTTAAAAATATATTCTCCAGGGTCTAGGTTGGTGTAATTTGCTCTTCTATTGTTACCAATATCCACCCAATCTTCATCAAAGTTTTCCAACATGTATTTGTGTTGGTTTTTTTGAGGATAAGAATAGTGTAGTGATGCAAATTCGAATGAAATAACATTTTGTTTGTGTTTTAAAACAATTTCATCTAATTCAGAGATGTGTTTTTTTAGCACTTCATCTGGACCTATTTTTACGGGTTTATTAAAAAGATAAAAGTTAGTGATAAGCGGTTTTGGTTTTGATTTATTAATATGTATGTCTTCTGGATAGAAAGCATTAAATCCATTTATTCCTCCAAAAAATAATTGTCCAGAAGCACTTTTATAAAATGCCCCATTATTAAACTCATTACTTTGTAAACCATCACTTTCTTCAAAAGTTCGAAACTTTTTAATTTTTTTTATTAATTGAGAAATACCTTTGTTGGTACTCATCCATAAGTTACCATCTTTATCATCCTCTATCCCATAAATAACGTTATTAGATAGTCCATTTTTTTCTGTATAAACTTTAAACTTCTCTATTTTTGGATTAAAAGAGTTTAGCCCTCCTCCAAATGTTCCGAGCCACAAAATTCCTTCCTTATCTTCAAAAATAGTAAGCACGGTATTGTTACTGATGGCGTTAAAATTTTCAGGGTCTGGCAGATAATTTTTAAATTTAAAAACACCATCTTTTTCTATTACTTTAGATAAGCCTCCACCATCAGTTCCAATCCACATTTGTCCATTTTTACTTTGATGAATGGCTCTGATAAGGTCGCTTGCTATTGACCCAGCAGAATCTGTAGCTGCTATGGTGGTGAAATTTTCTCTATTTTCAGAAACAATTACTAAGCCTTCTTTTGTTCCTAACCACAAACGATTTTTAGTATCCTCATTAATAACATAAGTTCGTTCTCTATTTTGTTTGTTTTGTATTCCACCAAGAGGTTTTAAAACGTCTGTTTCTGCGTAAAATACGCCTCCGTCGGTACCTATTAATATTTGATTATTGTGATCTTTGAAGATGGAGTAAACACTTTTGTTTTTTTGTTTATTTTCTTTTGAAAAATCGGGAATTATATAGTTAACTTTTCCTGTTTTAGCATCAAAAATATTTACCCCTTTATCTGTTCCAACCCATAATTTTTCGTCATCAGAATTATCTTGAAATATTGACCACACCATGTTGCTATTAATGGTATTAGACATGTTTGGCCAATATTGATAATGTTGAAAATATTGTTTCTGTTTATCAAACTTATCAACACCAGATTGAGTTCCAATCCAAATAATTCCAGACTCATCTTCATAAATGGTGTTTATTTGATTGCTACTTAAGCTGGTAGATATGTTTACCGTATATAAATAATGCTCAATTCTTGAAAAGGATTGTAGTTTATATAATCCATCTTCTTCTGTTCCAATCCAAATGATGCCCGATTTGTCTTCGAAAATATATTTAATAATTTTGTTGCCTACAATTAAATCGAGGTTATACTCAGAACTGATTCTTTCTGTTGTTGGGTTATAAAAATTAATTCCTAGGTTAGTAGCTATCCATATTAATCCTTTGGAATCTTGGCGAATATCCCAAACAATATTGCTTTTTAGCAAGCTGTTGTCTTGATAATAAGGTTCGGTATTTAAATTATCAACATTGTATTTTATAATCCCATTACCCTCTGTCGCTATTAATAACTCTCGGGTTCCTTTAAGAAATAATAATTTTCTAACTTTTAATTTTTTTATGTCTGCTGATAATTTTAAGATAACTTTAGAGGATTCGAATGTCTTTTTATCGACCTTTAATTATTCTTTATCTGTTCCAACCCAAATGTATTGATTGTCTTCCTCCAAAGCCCATATTTGATATTTTTCTTTTGAGTTTTTTTTTGAATTTAATATGGACTTAAAGTTATAGGAACCCGTATTAAAAACATTTAATCCATTATCAGTAGCTAACCATATTAATCCATTTTTATCCTCTAGTATTCCATGAATATAGTTGTTAGAAATAGAATTGGTATCTGATAAATCGTGAGAAAAAACTTGAAAATCAAACCCATTATATAGGTTTAATCCATCTTGGGTTCCAAACCACATTAAGCCTTTTGAATCTTGAAAAATGGTAATTACATCGCTTTGGGATAAACCATCCTTAATGGTTAAATGCCTAAATTTAATATTACTTTGCTGAGCAACGCCACAAAATGTAAAAAGTATTGCAATTAGAAACCCGAAAACTTTTTTTTTCACTGACTTACTTTAACTTGATAACTTTAAATTCCGTTCTTCTGTTTTTTGCTCTTCCTATCGGATTGTCTTTGCCATCGGGTGAGTCATTGGGAGCTACTGGATTAGTTTCTCCATAACCTTTTGCGAAAATTTTAGTTTTATCGATTCCTTTAGTCACTACGTATTCAACTGCTTTATTAGCTCTTTGTTGTGATAATTCTAAATTATATTCGTCTCCTCCTTTCGAATCGGTATGAGAGCTTAATTCTACTCCAATGTCTTTATTTTTCTTTAAAATTATCACGAGTTTATCTAATTCTTTAGCAGCTTCTTCATTAATATCAGATGAACGATACTCATACAATATCTTTGAGATTACAAAATTTTCGTTTTCAGCAATTTTAATTACTTCATCCACTTCATTGATTAAAGTAATTACATTTTTTTCTGAATTTAATCGGATATAACGATATTTTCCGTCTATTAATCTTTTTGCTGCCTCCAACACATTTCCATTTTCATCAACGATTATCATGTTCAACAATTGATCATCTTCTGCTAGCATAAACAAATATTGTTGATCGGGTGATAACTTGGTAAAAGTAAATTTACCATCTTTATCGGCTACTGCTTTGCCGATAATATTTCCATTTTCATCAACTACCATTACTTCCATTCCTCCCGAATAATCACCAGGAAGTTTTTTATAAATTTGACCAAACACACTAACAGTAAATAAACTTTCATCTTTTTCTACTAATAATTCTAAACCGTCATAGTAATCGTAAGGGAGTGCTTGAAAAGTAAATTTGCCCTTCTCTAATTTATTAGCCAATAAAACTTTTTCTCCTTTTGAATTGGTCATATAAAGTTTGGCGTTTTCTAAAAAACTATCATCTTTAGCATCAACGCTTAATAAATAATTTTTATCCAAATCTAATTTGTCAAATTTAAATTTACCCGACTCATCGGTTACAACTGTTCGAACGACATTGTCGTTTTCATCTAATAAATTAATTTTGGTCCCTGCTGCTGCTAATTTATCATATTCCAACAAACCAGACATAGATGTTTGAGGCTCTAAGGTATGCCATGCAAAGCTATAAATATCATCACTTCCCATTCCCCCATCTCTATTAGAAGAAAAATAACCGTTTTCATCATCTTTATAGAAAATTCCAAAATCATCTTTAGAAGAGTTTAATGGTGATTTTAAGTTCTCGGGATTTTGCCATAAACTTTCTTCTTTTACGGAGTAAATATCTAATCCACCATAACCCGAGTGTCCTTCAGATGAAAAGTATAAAATACCTTTTCTAAAATAAGGGAAAACCTCATTTTCATCGGTGTTAACTCCTTTTCCCATATTTACAGGTTTTGACCATTCTTCTCCTTGTTTTGTACAAACATAAATATCCATTTTTCCAAGTCCACCAGCCATGTCTGAGGCAAAAAATAGTTTAGCCCCATCTTCGGAAATCCAAGGATGAGCCACTGAATAATCATTACTATTGTACTGAAATGGGGTAATGTTTTTCCATTTATTGCCATCTAATGTAGCATAGTATATTTTTAGTCGATTGGTGTAACTTTTACCTTGCTCTTTTTTATCAACTCTTGTAAAATAAATGGTTTTTTTATCTGATGAAATTGAAACTGGCCCATCGTGATAAAGAGAGTTGATTTGGCTAGAAAAACTTTTAGCATTTTTATATTGTTTTTTTTCTTTGGCAATGAAGATGGATAAATAAGGTTTGTTAGACATTCCAAATTCACTTTCATTAACTAAATCAACTCCTCTTTCTGATACAAAAACAATTCCATCCTCATACACCAAAGGGCAAAAATCTGCATTTTCAGAATTAATATTTGCTACATTGGATACTTCAAATGCCTTTTCTTTAACATTATCCCATTCAATAATATCTCCACAAGATTGAACCATCAATTTACCCACGAAACTAGTTGGATTTTTTGCTAAGTAGTTTTCAAATTGAGTTTTAGCTGCGGCAACTTTATTATTGTTTTTTAATGCTTGTCCGTAATATAAAAAATTGGAGCTTTCGGATGGATTTATTTCTGCAGCTTTTGCATAAAAAATTTCTGCATTTTGATAATCTTTTAATTTGCGATAGGAAAGTGCAATTTTTTGTGTTGCCTCAATGTTGGTAGGTTCCTTTTTTACAACTTTATTATAAAGCGTTATTGCATCGAAATAATTTTCTTGTTCAAAATATTTATTGGCTTTGCTTATTTGAGAAAATAGTAAATTATTACTACCAACCACCAACGCTATAATTAACCCTGTTTTTAGTATTTTATTCTGAATCATTCCTAACTTAAAAATATCTTGGTGAAACAACTTTTGACTTAAATAATCCTAAATCATAACCGAGAAAAATCTCTAATGAACCAGAATTGTATTTCGATAATTCGGTACCATCATAATCGTAAGCGATACCCATTCTTAAATTTTTTGATAAATTAATTTCTGTTAAAACTACCAATGCATTTGTTCGTAGTGTAAGTCCAAATAATATCCTATCTTTTATTAATAAGCTTGCATTAAGGTCAATATTTCCTGCGGTTTTAGTGGCTCGCATTAATACGGATGTTTTTAACACTAAATTATCGTTGATAATAAAAGCCTTGCCCAATGTGGTGGTAATATTAGCATATTGTCTTGCATTGGAATTGGTAGTATCTATATTATTTAATAAATGAAAAGAAGCTGTGTTTAAATGATCTGCAGCAATTCCAACATACATTGTTCTAGCATAAAAATACATGCCAAAATCAAATGTTGGAATAATAAAACTCTCTTCTGCTGTAGTAGGAATTGCATCTTCTTGGTCTCTGTATTCAATTTTATCCCAGTTGTAATGATAATTTAATATACCTCCTCTTAATCCAAAAGCTAATTTTCCTTCACCCAATTTTATTCGATAGGCATAAGTTGCAGTAAGTGTTTGAGTTGTTCTGGGACCAATGTTATCATTAACTATCTGCATTCCAACGCCCATATTTTTATTTTTTAAAGGGGAGTTAATTGCTAACGTTTGAGTTACTGGAGCTCCTTCTAAACCAATCCATTGGCTTCTGTGAACCAACACGGCACTCAGTACTTCTCTGCTTCCTGCATAACCAGGGTTTACACCCATTGGATTAAACATGTACAAACTGTATTGTGGGTCTTGCTGAGCAAAACTTTTTACAGCTGTAAACAATATTACTATGGCGAATATTTTTTTCATTTTCAATTCTTAATTATCCGTTTACAATTCTTAATTATCTGGTCAACTCTACCCAACCTTTATAATCTTTTCCATTAACAATGGCAACATAAAAATAAGTACCATCTTCGATTAGTTTTCCTGCTCCTTTATTTCCTTTATTCCCTTCCCAAACTACATTACTATTGTCGTAGTTTTTTTCGAACCAAACTTCCATGCCCCATCGGTTAAAAATTTGAACGGTGTTTTCTGGGTATAATTCAATATTTTCTATAATCCAAGTATCATTTTTTCCATCACCGTTGGGAGTAATTCCATGATAAAACACTAACTCACAAGCTTCATCACTATCTAAGCCAACAAAAAGAGGTAGCTGATATGAACAACCATTACTGCCAGAGATAAGTACATCATAATTACCTGTTGACAAGGTATCTTGACCTAAAGGAATGGTGTCGCCTAAAACAGTAATAACTACGTTATAAGGCCCAGGACACCCCAAAACATTACTAACATAGATAGAACCATTTCCTGCACCAGGACAAGATTCATTAATAATTTCATACTCAACTACCGAACTACTTGAAGTAAGTGGTTGTTGAAATCCTTGAGTTAATATAGTACTAGTTGAAAAGAGCGTTTGAACATTAGCTTCTCCAACCGTAGAAGATAAACTCATACTGGTTCCTGTAACAAAACCACCTGTGCTTCCAATTACTTGACGTTCAAGGGTTATTTGTCCAAAAGAAAAACTACTAATAAACAAGAGTAGTAAAATGGGTATGTTAGTTATTAATTTCATAATTATTTGTTTTTTAATGCTTCAATTTCTTTTTTCAATTCTTCTATCATTTGTTGTTGTTCTTGTATGGCTTTTACCAAAGGCGACAATAAATCGTTGTAACGTACACCATACATTCCGTTATCATCTTTAGAAATAATACCATTGTTACTTGCTCCTGAAATTTTTAATGCATCTTCTATTTCTTGGGCAATAAAACCATACTCTACTTTTTTGGTTGCATCGTTATTACGAGTGTATGAAACTGGTCGTAGTTTGTTAATAAAAGCTAGCCCAAGATTTGAATTTTGAATGTCTGATTTTAATCGTTTATCTGAGGTGATAGTCCAAGCAACCTGAATCCCTGCATAACTAATAAAGGTATTTCCTATTCTTACCTGATTACTACCATTTGCAGTAGGTACTTGGGCATTGTATCCAACTGTTGTATTGTTTGAGCCTGTAGTAATTGTACTGCCAGAAGATTGTCCAATTCCAGTGTTACTACCACCTGTTGTACTGGTAAGTGCATTGTCCCCTAATGCAGAATTAAAATTTCCAGTGCTGTTGGAATAAAGTGCATACTGGCCAATGGCGGTATTTCTAGCCCCACTAAAATTAGTGTATAGTGCATTTTTTCCTATGGCAACATTAAAATTTCCACTAATATTACTACTAAGTGCATACCGTCCGTCGGCAGTATTATCACTTCCTATGGTGTTGGCAACCAATGCCCCCATACCTGTTGCAGTATTATTATTTCCAGAAGTGTTACTGCTAAGTGTAGAATGTCCATTAGCAGTATTATAAGTACCTGTATTATTTTGAAGTGCAGAATAACCTGTAGCTGTATTATAACTTCCAGTGCTAAACCCAAGTGCTGCAACCCCAATTGCAGTATTTTGTGTTCCTATGGTGTTGAGTCTTAAAGCATTTAGACCTACGGCAGTGTTTGCTGTACCAGAGGTGTTACTCCAAAGTGATTGATAACCAACGGCGGTATTATTGTCACCTGTAGAGTTGGCATAAAGTGCATACATTCCGTTGGCGGTGTTGCTACTTCCTATGGTGTTGGTATAAAGCGTATTATAACCGTTAGCAGTATTGTTGTTTCCTGTGGTGTTATTACGAAGAGCAAAATTTCCTACGGCAGTATTGCTATTACCATTTATGGTTGAAGTTGGATTATTGGCATAAAGTGCTTCATAACCAATTGCGACATTATCGCTTTCCCATGGAGTTCCACCATTAGAAAATGCCTGAGAATATAAGGCACCCTTACCAACTGCGGTATTCATACTTGCTGTTGTATTGTTAGCCATAGCGTAATGACCAACTGCGGTATTTAGGTATCCAGTAGTGTTGCTATAAAGCGAAGTTTGCCCGATAGCTGTATTTTGGTAACCAGTTGTGTTATTTTGAAGCGCTTCAAAGCCATTGGCAGTATTAGAGTTTCCTGTGGTATTAGATAAAAGTGCAGAATGACCAGTTGCAGTATTCCAACTTCCTATGTTATTTTGAAGAGTAGCATAACCAGTAGCGGTATTATTATTTCCTGTGTTATTTTGAAGTGAAGCAGCACCAATAGCAGTATTTTGATTGCCTGTATTGTTGAGTTTTAAAGCATTTGCTCCGACGGCTGTATTGTAAGTTCCAGAAGTATTACCCTCAAATGATTGGTAACCAATAGCTGTATTATTATTTCCTGTGGTATTTGCACCTGCCAAAAAGCCAAAAAACGAATTTGCCGCTGCTGAATCTATTCTACCTGCTACTTGATTGTTTACCCTAAAATTAAGAGCCACATTATCGGTTGTTCCAATAAAGTTGGTAGTGGCATTTGTTCCTGCATTACCAGTTAAGTTCCAGCCACTACTTCCAACAGCTGCACTTGTTTGTAAAGTGCCATCAGGAAAACGAATTCCATCAACACCAGAAACACCACCAATGTGAAGTTTTGCAGTAGGACTTGTTCCAATACCAACATCCCCATTATTTGGATTTATTGCAATAGCGGTAACTTCAACACCATTATTTTCATTAGCAATAGTTAACATAGAAAGTGGATCCACTTTAAATAACCATTCTAAAGTTGGTTGATTTCCATGCCCCAATTGTAGGGTATTTGCAGCAGCGCCATTAGGTAATCTAATATGCAGCATTGATTCTGGAGAAGTTGTTCCAATACCAACATACCCATCATTTCTAACAAGAAACTTTGAAACGCCACCAGTATATATCTGTAATGCATTTTGTGCAGTAGCTGTTCCATTTGTTCTAATAGATAGTCCCCAACCTGTTGCATCATCGTTTTCAATACTAGCAGCAAATATATTGCCTACCGTTTTTTTAACATGTAATGGATATGAAGGCGTAGATGTTCCAACACCCACATTACCTTGATCAAAAATAGCAGCATAATTATTTGCAGCACCACTAGCAGAGAAATACCCTGCTTTGTTAGTAGTACCAGCACCTCCAGCACCTGTAGTGGTGACATAAATACCATCTCGAACAGCATTAGCACCAGCGTATGTGTTGGAAGCATTTATTGCAGCACCTGCACCATTTGTTGTAGCTAAAATTGCATTAAAATTATTGGTTGCACTATTTATTTGAAAATAACCTGCATAAGCGTTCGTACTAGAAGTATTTACAGATGTAATTCCATTATACCCACTGAGAGCATTTCGAACATCTAATTTTGTAGTACTTGGAGAAGTTGTTCCAATCAGTAAAGTACCATTAGCGGTTAACTTCATTTTTGCATTGTTATTAGTTCTAAAAACGATATCAACACTATCTGTTGCTCCAATAAAATTGGTTGTTGGTACTGTCCCTGCATTACCAGTTGTTGTCCAATCATTACCAGTAGAAGGATTAGCCCACACTGGAACTCCAATACCGGTTGAGGTAAGTATTTGACCTGCTGCTCCAGCAGCAGTTGAGGCATGTTGAGTTCCATTAGAATAGATTACAGCTCCAGCTGCACCAATTGTAGCAATATTTGTTCCTCCATTAGCAATTGGAAGAATACCAGTAAAAGTAATATTCGGAGTTGCACCACCTGAAGAAGCAATATTGCCACTTCCTGTAACACCAGTTACAGTTCCCATTGAAGGGTTAACCCATGTAGGAGCAGCAGCACCATTACTTTGCAATATTTGTCCAGCAGTACCTACAGGAGTAATTGCCATAGCAGCAGCAGTAGAATATACAATACCACCGTTTACAGCAGCAAGAGAAGCACTAGTTCCTCCTCTTGCTAATGGTAATGTTCCAGAGGTGATTTTTGAGGCAGGTAAATTTGGTATATCAGCAGCAACAAGAGCTCTAAAACTTGGTTGGCCAGCTACAGCATCAGGAGTTGCTAGCACTAAATTTTGGGTGTTAGATTGCCATCCTAATGTTATTGTACCAGAAGTTGTAAGAGGAGTTCCTGCAATAGAAAATTGTGCTGGCACTGCAAAACCTACTGAAGTAACTGAACCTGT
Source organism: uncultured Vicingus sp. (assembly GCA_964360245.1). Classification (GTDB taxonomy): domain Bacteria; phylum Bacteroidota; class Bacteroidia; order Flavobacteriales_E; family Vicingaceae. Next base: position 1,848 of record CAYHWX010000110.1, on the reverse strand, counting down.
AGGAAGGACAACTGTTCCACCACCATTAGAAAGAGAAAGGTTAGGGGAAGTATAAGAGAGTGTTTGTAACTCGTTAGCAATGGAGCCATCCACTTCTGTCGAAGTGATGGTAAAGTTTGGATAAGTACCACTAATACTTGTTGTACCAGCACCAATTAACCCAACAGTTTGGTCGGGAGCAGTATTGGTAATAATATTACCTGCTAAATTTATTCCTGTACCCGCTGTATACGTTGGTCCAGTTAACGCACCTAAATTAACTGTATTTCCTCCTAATATAGACATGTTAGGTGATGTAAAGGATAATGTTTGAGCATCCGTATTATCTAAATATGGAGTTAAATTAACAGGAGTTCCATCGTTAGTTAATGATAAGGTGTTACCAGCCAATGATAAATCTTGACTATCAGTTCCTGATAATGCACTTAAGTTTACTGAATTTCCACCTGATATTGATAAGTTTGGTGATGTGAAGGATAATGTTTGTAGCTCATTGGTAATAGATCCATCCACTTCGGTAACTACTAAAGGACTTACTCCTGTTCCATTTCCTGAAATATTTGTTCCAGAGGTTATCACTACTTGTGCTCCCCATTGGTCACCACCAGAAGTAATTAAGTTAGGGTCTGTCCATTTGGCTTGCCCAGCACCATCGTTTGCTAATACCCAATTGGTGTTAGTGGCATTATTTCCTAAAACAAATAAAGAATCCGTTAAAAACAATCCTTGGTTTACATTAATAATAGTACCACTTGTAGAATAATTATAAATGGAATCGGCTTCGTTATATATTATATTAGTTGCCTGGTTCGCAATAGTTTGAGCTTGATTTGCAATTGTATTTTCAGTATTTAAAACAATATTTCCGTTGATGATTTGATTATTGATTACTAATGTTTGATTGCTCGGTGTTAATGCTATTACGGCAGAAGTATCTACTGCATTTACAAACACAATACCTGTAGCTGCAGTGGAGTTAGGATTTATCACTGCTATTGCAGACACGTTAGGGTTATTTCCAACAAAACTTGCAACCATAGAATCTGGTGAAGAAACTGTTAGTTTACTAAGTGATAATAATGAGCCGATACTTACATTACCATTTCCGAAAGAGTTGTTATTACGAATTGTATTCCCTACTTGTGTCCAATAATTAGTAGTGCTAGCATTTCCTGAAACAAGGGTATCCCAACTTGAACCGTTATAAATAAAAGAGGAATTACTGGAAGGTTGGTAAAATGCGTCATTCGTACTTGGAGTTGGTGGAAAAGCAGCTGACGTTCCCAACCATGTTACTCCAATACCATTTGTCCCGTCAACACCATCAATTCCATCTGCTCCATCAATTCCATTTGCACCATTACATATATAATAAGTAATATTAATTTCCCCTGCTTGTAGGATTCCGTCATCATTCAAATCAGTTCCCATCTTAATTAAATACCCTCCGTTAGCACAATTAGTTCCAGCAGGTTCTGCTAGAGAATCGGCTAAGCTATTGTGACCAGGAGTTCCATTGGAAGCAGTACTGGCATGTAATGCAAAAGGTACAGATAACAATTGAGTAGAAGGCATTACATCGCCATTTACGGTAACTCGTAAATAATAAAGACCAGTGCTCCAGTTAATACTTGCAAACGAACCAGTAATAGGAGTTCCACCGCCAATTTCTAGATTAAATAACCCAAACTGATTGGTGGTAGAAACATGCGTTTCATTATAAACAATGGTGCCTAAAGGTGAAGTTTGTCTAATTTCAAACACAACTGTAACAGGAGTGCTCACCAATGGATTACCAGATAAATCTCGGGCAACTGCTTGATAGTTGATTAAATTCGGAGCTTGTGC
>CAYHWX010000109.1:0-11955 GCA_964360245.1 uncultured Vicingus sp. | reverse complement strand
GTAGAACCGTTGAAGAAGGGAAAAAAGTAATTTACTTAATGGCAGAGTATGGTTTAAGAAAAGGACATAATGGTTTAGAAATATATACGATGATTGAAGTGCCAAGTAATGTCATACTCGCAGATCAATTTGCAAAAGTGTTTAATGGTTTCTCAATTGGATCTAATGATCTTACACAACTAACACTCGGACTCGACAGAGATTCTGAATTAGTTAGCGGATTATTTAATGAAAATAATGAAGCGATAACAAGACAGGTGTCTCATGTAATAAAAGCAGCTAAAAAAAATAGAATAAAAATCGGTTTTTGTGGACAAGCACCAAGTGATTTTCCTGAATTTGCCCAATTTTTAGTAGAAGAAGGAATTGATAGTATTTCATTTATTTCTGATGCAATAATTAAAGGTATCGAAAATATTAATGTTGCTGAAACAAGAAAAAAGAACAATCATTTAATAAAGATGTTACCAAAATTAATATTTAAATAATCCCTATATGAACTATACGAACATTGAACCCAACATAGCAATAGAAATATCTGAAAAATTAGATACACTGCTTGCTAGTTATCAGATTTTTTGCCAAAAATTAAAAGCTTTCCATTGGAATATCAAGGGAAAAAACTTTTTTGAGCTTCATCTTAAATTTGAAGAATTATATCTTGATGCAACTCATAAATTTGATGAAATTGCAGAGCGTATTTTAACTCTTGGTCATTATCCCAGTAGTACTTTTAAGGAATGTCTAAAGAAATCTGCTATTAAGGAAATAGAAATAGTTCCATCTGAACGAAAAATGATTGATGAAATATTATTGGACATTAATCAATTAATAAAAATGGAAAAATCTTGTTTAAAATATGCTTTAGAAAATAACGATTATGCGACGGCAGAAATGTTAGGTCGATATATTGCTTATAAAGAAAAGATATGTTGGATGTTCTTTACGTGGCTAAAAGTTGATTTAATTATAAAATAACATCATGAAATTTGAAATAAACTCTTATACAGATTATCAAAAGGAATACAAAAAGAGTGTTACAGATCCAGAAAAATTTTGGGCAGAAAAGGCAAAAAAATTTGTATGGAAAAAACATTGGAATAAAGTACTCTCTTGGAATTTTTCTGAACCATCAATTAAATGGTTTGAGGAAGGGAAACTAAACATTACTGAAAATTGTTTGGATAGGTATCTCAAATTTCAAGGCGATAAAATAGCCTATATTTGGGACCCCAACAATCCAAATGAAAATGCTGAAAAAATTTCATACAAAGAACTCTACATTAGAGTTTGTCGGTTTGCAAATGTGTTGAAAAACAACGGTGTAAAAAAAGGTGACTGCGTTTGTATTTACATGCCAATGCTTCCCGAACTTGTTGTTTCCATGTTGGCTTGTGCCAGAATTGGAGCCATCCATTCGGTGGTTTATGCAGGATTTTCAGCCGACGCATTAGCCAGTCGCATACAGGATACTAAATCGCAATTATTAATTACTTCAGACGGAGCATACCGCGGAACAAAACAAGTTCAAATAAAATCTATTGTAGATGAAGCTCTGAAAAAATGTGAAAAAATAAAAAAAGTTATTGTTGTAAAAAGGACGGGTTCAGAAATTTCTATGCTTAAAGGACGTGATTTTTGGTGGAAAGATGAGGAAGCTATGGTCGAAGATACGTGCGACGCTGTTGAGATGGATGCTGAAGATACGTTGTTTATTTTATACACTTCTGGCTCAACTGGTAAGCCAAAAGGCATAGTTCATACTTCTGCAGGTTATATGGTTTATGTGGATTATACTTTTAGAAATGTTTTCCATTGCAAGCACAATGACGTGTATTGGTGCTCCGCCGATATTGGCTGGATAACTGGTCACTCTTATTTGGTTTACGGACCTTTATTGTCAGGAGTAACCTCGGTAATGTTTGAGGGTGTTCCAACTTACCCAGATGCAGGGAGATATTGGGAAGTAATAGACAAGCATAGTGTATCTATCTTTTACACCTCTCCCACTGCCATTCGAGCACTAATGACTCATGACATCAGTTTTGTTGAAAAACATCAATTATCATCACTTAAATTATTAGGTACTGTTGGTGAACCCATCAATGTATCGGCTTGGAAATGGTATTATAAAAACATTGGTAAAGAAAAATGCTTTATTGTAGATACTTGGTGGCAAACAGAAACTGGTGGTATTGCCATTTCTCCACTGTTAAATGTTTCATTTGCTAAACCGGGTTATGCCATGCATCCTTTACCTGGAATTCAATTGGTTATTATAGGTGCTGATGGAAAAGAATTAACTGCAAATGAAGTTGAGGGTAACTTGTGTATAAAATTTCCATGGCCAGGCATGCTGAGAACAATTTATGGAGACCATGAACGATGTAAAAAAACATATTTTAGTGATTATCCTGGTTTATATTTTACTGGTGATGGCTGTAAAAGAGATAAAAATGGAGATTACCGAATAACTGGTCGTGTGGATGATTTGATAAAAGTTTCTGGTCATTTATTAGGAACTGCAGAAATAGAAAATGCTATTAATAGTCATCCTAAAATTGTTGAATCTGCTGTAATTGGATATCCACATCAAATTAAAGGAAGTGCAATATGTGCTTTTGTTGTGCCTTATAAAGACGAACAACAACCTGAGCAACTCAAAATAGAAATAATAAATAAAGTGAGTGATTTAGTAGGACCTATTGCTAAACCAGAAAAAGTGCTACTTGTAAAAGAACTTCCTAAAACTCGTTCAGGAAAAATTATGAGGCGGATATTACAAAAAATACTAGCAGGAGAAACAAAAAATTTTGGAGATACCAGTACACTAGTTAATCCAAAAGTAATTGAACAACTAGTAAGTAGTGCTGTTAACGAATTGCAGTTAAACAATATTCAGTATTAAAATCGTTGTTAAATTAGGGAGTATATTCTTTTCTATTTTTTGATTTTAACACCCAAAACAAACCCTTAACATTGGCTTTCCATTTTGGGAAGATGATAATTAAAATAATTTCTTCAATGGTTTCGACAATACTAAAAAAAGTAGCCAAATAAAACAGCCACAAATGAACTCCAAAAAAGAGAAGATACAACATGAAACTAGCTTGAAATATCGCTGATAATTTTGCCAAGTAGGTATGAAAACTACTGGGCATACCATAACGCCAGTAAGCCATAAACAATTGAAAAATATACAACCCAAACGCCAAACTAATGATTACGATATATTCTAAAATAAAGTCTGATTCAAATTTTAAGATACCACATAATCCTGCACAAAATGTAATGGCATCTCCAATACTATCTAACTGAGCCCCATGCTGAGTTACTATATTCATTTTCCGTGCAAGGTAACCATCAACAGCATCAGTCAAAAAACTGATGAGCAACAATACTGCAAAAATGATTCGTTCATCTAAAAAGATAAAAATAATTAAAATTGGTGCTGATAGAATTCGATAAACAGACAACCAATCAGGTAAACTGAGTTTAAGGCTTGCAGATTTAATCCACCACATAAAAAAAAATTATTTAATTAGTGAAAAATACTCATTTAATGAATTTTAATCCATGATAAAAAACACCATTAAACAAGAACATAGGTTAGCGTTTATTTCATGCGATTGAAGGATATTTGTTGTGTTCTTTCACATCTTGGAATTTATAATGGTTAATAAATTTTCTAAAATAACTTGTCATAACCTATCAAAAAAATAAGCGGTAATTCTGCCAATTTCAAAAAAGGATGGGTTGTGATAATTATTAAGGACAGAGTCTATTCACTCAGGTTTGCAAAACAAATACTTTGTTGATATATCAGACCTTAAAATATCTGAACCAAAAAAGACTCTATAACTAAACATTATTAATCCAGTGTAGGAATATTGTTGAGATAGAAAGATAATTTATTCATTTAAATTACTGAAAATTTTAACATTGAAGGCAGGGTAATTCCCTGCCTTCTTAAATTAAATGCTAGTAAAAAAGCTAATACGGAATTGATGAGTAAAGTGGAGAGTAATCAAAATGAGTTAACTATTTTACCAATATGGAGTGAGATTAAAAATTTTTTAATCGAAACCGCAAATGTTACACTCTTTGGAATACGATTTTTTAAAGAAGTCTTAAAACTTCCACTCGAATTTGCAGAAACGATTAATCAATCTTTTAAAATTGGGTATAAATCACTTCCATTAGTTGGTATTACTGCGTTTATTATGGGGTTAGTACTAACCATACAATCGAGGCCAACATTAAAAGAATTCGGTGCCGAATCTTGGCTTCCTGCAATGGTGACGGTATCCATTGTTCGTGAAATTGGACCAGTAATTACAGCATTAATTTGTGCTGGAAAAATTGGATCAAGCATTGGTGCAGAGTTAGGTTCAATGAAAGTAACCGAGCAAATTGATGCAATGGAAGTGTCTGGAGCAAATCCGTTTAAGTATTTAGTAGTAACCAGAATTGTTGCAACTACGCTTATGGTTCCAATACTAGTAATATTAGCTGATGCTATTGGATTATATGGTTCATATCTTGGAGTTAATATCAAAGGAACGGTTAGTTTCTCACTTTTTTATAGTCAGGTTTTTGAAAAGCTCGCGTTTAGTGACATCATTCCTTCCATTACTAAATCGTTCTTTTTTGGTTTTGCCATTGGACTAATTGGTTGCTTTAAAGGATACAATTCTGACAAAGGAACTGAAGGCGTTGGTAAGTCGGCTAATTCTGCAGTAGTTGTAGCTTCTCTTTTGGTATTTATTTTAGATTTAGTGGCTGTTCAAATTACAGATCTGTTTTATGATTTATAATATACAAATAGTTAATACTGCAGAAAAAAAATTACAGAAAAGTAATGGCGAGCCTGTTATTGAAATCATTAATCTCAAAAAATCGTTCGGGAACAACCATGTTTTAAATGGTTTTAACCTTAACCTTAATGAAGGGGAGAATGTAGCTGTACTTGGCAAATCGGGGAGTGGAAAATCGGTATTAATAAAATGTATTGTTGGCTTGTTAAAACAAGATTCAGGAATAGTACGTGCATTTGGAAAAGATATATTAAGCACCAACCAAGAAGAATTAGATCGAATAAGAATCAAAATAGGTTTCTTGTTTCAGAGTAATGCTTTATATGATTCCATGACTGTTAGGGAAAACCTTGAATTTCCTTTACGAAGGCTAAGTGTAATAAAAGCAAAATCTGAAGTTGACAAAATGATTCAAGAAGCATTAGAAAATGTAGGTTTACCTCATACAGCCAACCTAATGCCATCAGAGCTATCGGGAGGAATGCGCAAACGAATAGGTGTTGCCAGAACCTTAATTCTAAAGCCAAAAATTATTTTATACGACGAGCCTACCACAGGGCTCGACCCCATTACCGCTAAAGAAATAAGTAATTTAATGAATACTGTACATAAAAAATACAATACTTCCTCCATTATTATTTCGCATGATATGTCGTGTTTAAAAATAGTAGCTCAACGAATTGTAGTATTAATTCAAGGCATTAATTATGCTGAAGGGACTTATGAAGAACTCAAAAAATCAAATGATGAAAAAGTAAAGGAATTTTTTGAATAAAAAAATGGAAAAAAATGGAAAAATAAGATTGGGATTATTTGTAATAATTGGAACTGTTTTATTTATTGCATCAATGTACTTTATTGGCGATAAACAAAATCTCTTTGGTTCCACTTTTAAAATTAATGCAATTTTTAGTAATGTAAATGGATTGCAAAAAGGAAATAATGTAAGGTTTTTAGGGATAAATATTGGTACAGTAAAAGATATTGAAATACTTAATGATACATCAATTTTGGTTGTTATGATTATTGAGGAAAATACTAAAGAATTTATTAAAAAAAATGCCATTAGCACTATTGGCACAGACGGGTTGATGGGAAATAAGATAGTTAATATTAGCCCAAAAAGTACATTTTCTGATGTCGTTAATGAAGGGGATACTTTACCAACTCTTTCAGAAATTATTACTGAAGATATGTTACGAAGTTTGGAACAGACAAATACCAATATTGCAATAATTTCAAGCAATCTAGTAGAAGTATCAGCAAATATAAAGAGTGGAAAAGGCACGATAGGAAGATTAATAAAAGATACCACTTTTGCTAAAAATATTGGGGAGACATTAGCAAATCTAAAAGAATCAAGCAAAAAAACCAATATTATATTAAATATAGTTGAAGAGAAAATTCAAGGCTTTAATTTTAAAGATGGTACAGTTGGATCACTGCTGATGGATACAGTTTTTGCAGAAAATTTAGAGCAAATGATAGTAGAAATGAAAACGACAAGTACAAACACTAGAAAAATAACAGAAGAGTTTAAGGAGATTATCATTAATCTTAAAGAAGGACAAGGAATGGCAGGTAGTATAGTTGCTGACACAGTGCTTGTTAAAAATCTAGAAAAGAGTATGGAAAGCATCGAAAAAGGAACTGCAGCATTTAACGAGAATATGGAGGCTTTAAAACATAATTTCTTGTTTAAAGGATACTTCAAAAAACAAGAAAAGAAAAAGAAAAAAAATGACAAAAATCATTTAGATTAATAACAAAAATCATCAAAAAAATAATCATTTACTCCTTTTCTTTGCTTCAATATTTTAAAAAAAATATTATGAAAGTAACTGTTAAATATATTCATAGCGAAGAAGATAAAAATATTGAAGAAAAACTTAGAGGAAAATTGTATAGGTTGGGTGCAATGTACGATTGGATTAAAGATGGATCTGTTTTTTTTAAGATGGATAAAAATGATCGCAAAAAAGATAAAGTAGTAGAACTGCTAATTTCAACCTATGGTTCAGAAATATATACTGAAGGAAAAGCCGAAACTTTTGAATTAGCAGCAAAAAAAGCTATGAGTGGTATTAAACATCAAATAAATAAAAATAAAGATAAATACTTCAGGCACGCTTTATCTACACCATTATAAAAATTAGATATGTTAAATATAGAACCATTTGAGAAATATTCAACTGAGTACGAGCTCTGGTTCGATAAATATAATAATGTTTATGAATCGGAGTTATTGGCTATCAAGACGTTTGTAGTAGTAAGGGCAATAAAATAACTAAATATGGGAACACAAACGGAGATAAAAGAAATGAATATTTCTAGTATAGCATTCTCTAATAATGAAATTATTCCTTTTAAATATACTTATGATGGAGAAAACATCAATCCATCAGCAGATGGTCATGTTATTTCAAAAAATGAACTAATAGGATTATATTAAAAAAAAATGATACAAAAAAAAGAAAAACCAACCTTTCTTCCCCAAGAAGAACCCTTTTTCCCACCAAAAGAAGATGCAAGGAATATACCACTAGAGGTACCTTATGCTCCTTCACCTGATAAATTAGAGACTATTGTCCCTGAAACTCCACTAAAGCCAGATATAAATATTATTGAAATTTAATAATTATCATCATATTGTTGCTTTAAATGTCATTGAATAATAAATATCACCTCCCTACTTTTGAATTAATTAATAATTTGATTAATTAGTATTTAAAAAAATGAGTAAAAAACTTGAAAACCTAAGAGATTTGTTTTTAGAGCAGGGAAGAGAACTTTATGATGCTTCAAGACAAGAACAAGAAGAACTACCAATAATTCAAAAAGCGGTTGGTAACCAGCATTTAAGAATGTTATTGGCTAGTCTTTTAAATACATCTTTGAACCGAAGTGTTCGTTTAAAGCAAGTATTTAAAAAATTAAATATAAGTCCAGATGGTGAAAAATGTGAATATGCTAGATCGATATTAAAAGACACTAGAAATCTCATTGCTAGAAGCTTGGGTTTAAAAGTTAGTGATGCTGCAATTATTAACTCTATTCAGCGATTGAATAATAGTAGAATTGCAAGTCTAGGAGCCCTTGCTTCTTATGCCAAACAATTTGGTTATGAAGATATTTCAAGTTCACTTCATGAAACTATGATTGAAGAAAAAAAAATTGACGAAGAACTTCGGAAGCTAGCGGAAAGAGAGGTTAATAAAAAAGCACTAACAGCTATTGTTATTTAAAAAAATAAATGAGTTAATCTTCATAAGATAAGGATAAAAAAACCAGTTAAAGAAATTGCTGTAGTATAATATTCTTTCTGCTTTTTGTGTAAGCACTTCTTAAAAACATCAATAGAAAAATTACAGCAATAACCTAAAGGGCAGGGAATAATTTCCTGCTCTTTTATTTTTCACCCTATTGTTTCAATAAATCAATAACAAAAATCATCTGTTATTAATGATAATTGAGATAATCTATTTTATTACACTTTTTTAAATTTGAACTGTATCTTTATCCAGGTAGTCATTCCTGTTATTGATGCTCAATGTAAAAGTATTTGCCCTAATACTTTTACATTTTGAAGGCGAGGTCGGCTCGCCTTCTTTTTTTAAACCAATGATTTAAATCAATCATCCAAACAACAAAAGTTAACCCTTTCAATTTATTGATTCTGTAATTTAGAGTTTATATATCTGTAATTTAGAGTTTATATATATGCGGGAAAACTAAATAAATATGAAGGTCTTAATCAAACATATTTATCGGATATGTTGTCTTCCTAAATTATTAGAAAGAACATATTCAGCGCTGAGTCTAAATAAATCCATTTATGTATTTGTTTTATTTACTACCCTTTTGCCAACAAATTTAATTTGGTCACAATCGGGTAATGTTTTTTTAAAAAACTATAACCCAAACCTTAACAATGTTAGCGGTAAGAGTACCAGCATTGCACAAGGAGCCAATGGAATAATGTACTTTGCAAATCCTAGTGGAGTTTTATCTTACGATGGAAAAAATTGGGGAATAATTAATGTTCCTAGTATTCCTCTTGTTTTAGCTGCTAACCCTTATAATAAAAAAATTTTTGTGGGATGCAGAAAAGATTTCGGATACATCGATTTTGACATAATGGGGAAAGAAATTTATACGTCTATTTCAAACCATTATTCAAACTTTGAAGACATCTCCAAAATAATAATCACTAAAGAATACGTTTATTTTTATTGTACAAAACAACTTTTTTGTTATTCAATAACAAGCAATAATCTTACTGAAATATTGCCTCCAGCATGGAACGATCGATATAGTGGGTTTTTTCAAAATAATGGCGGAATTTTTGTCAATATTGAGGGAAAGGGATTACACGACATAAGGGGCAATAAATTATGGAAAATAAATAATCAACTAGCAGAGCAGAAAATAATAGCCAGTATTTATTTCTCAGATTCTACAACATTTATTTATACAGATGGCAATAATTCCTATATTTTTAATGATAAAAAGTTATATTCTTTTACGATAGAAGATGGAACCTATCTCAAAGATAATTCGGTAATAACAGGGATTAATCTTTCAAAAAATCTGTTCGTTCTATCAACCTTATCAGGTGGATGCGTAATTATCAATAAAAATACGGGAAAAACAAATTCCATAATTAATTACCAAACAGGCTTACCTGATAATGAAGTCTATGCTATTGCTACTGATAAATTAGGTGGATTGTGGATTACACACAATTATGGTGTAACTCGTGCTGACTACCAATTACCAATTACTAGCTTTTCATCCTACCCTGGGTTAAGTGGAAATTTAACTGATGTAATTAAAGTAAATGATAAATTATATGTAGCAACCAGCGAAGGTGTTTTTTTACTATCCAAATTAGTTTCGGATACAACCCCTTTATCAATAAAAATGAAAAGAAAAAAAACAAAAGTTCGGGAATGTAAATCAGATACCATTTTTACCAATAAAGAATCAAAGCAAGAAACTGTCCCTATTCCAATTAGTAAAGAGACTAAAGAAGAAAGTAGTTCGAAAAATGTGTTTGAAAAAGTAGCTGCAGTTTTTAAAAAAAAATCTCACAAACAAAAAACTGAAGAACAAGAAGTTGAAGTTGTAAAAATTAAACAAGAAGAAGTAAGGGAAGAGGTAAAATACACCTTTGCACCTGTAGCTACTGCTGAACCATTAGTTTATAATTCTCCTTCATTATCTTCATCATATCGTCCTTGTTCATTTGAATATGCTTACAAAAAAATAAAAGGAATTGATAAGAAATGCAATCAACTTATTTTTCGTAATGGAAAATTATTTGCTACTACAATAACTGATTTGTTCGAAATTGAAAATGGTTTAGCAAAATCTATTTTTAAAGGTCAACACATCAACACTATTTATATTCCAGAAAATTATCCCAATCATATTTACATTGGCACCAATGATGGAATTACTCTTATATTTTTAGAAAATGGAAAAACTATCTATCGAGATGTCGGTGTTAATGTTACCTCTATGGTTGAAGACAGCAAATTTAACTTGTGGGTAGGTGGCATTAATCAAGTCTTTAAATTCGATGTTAATAAAAAAGGCGAACTATCAAGGCAATATACCTACCCTATTGCTTCAAATAATTCTGATTATATCAAGGTTAGAAAAATCGATGGGAGCCTTTGGTTTTTTTCTAGTCTTAACATTTATCATTATAATAACAAACGAGATATTATTTATAAAGATACTACACTTAAGCTAAACCCAAATATCGATAAAATAATTTATGCTAAAGATGAACAACGTTTATGGATTTACAAAGATTTGTTTTGGAAGTGTTACTCTAACAATTGCAAAGAGAAAAAAAATAAAATGATGGCTCTTGGCATCATCAATAATATCAGACAAATATATGTAGATGATGAACATAATTGCTGGGTAATTAATGATGAAAATATTCTGTATCGGGCAACACACGACCAAATAGAAAATCACCACAACACCAATTTATTTATTCGCGAAGCACGGAATATTAATGGGGAATTACTTCCTATTAATAACATTGTTTTAGAACACAATAACAGTGCTATCCGATTTATGATTACCAACCCATATTTCATTAATGAGAGTGCTAATTTATATCAATACATTTTAGAAGGAGTTATGAGTGAATGGTCGCAATGGAGTTCAAATAAAATCATTGATTTTCCTTTTTTACCTTATGGTAACTTTAAATTAATAGTTCGTGCAAAAAATGTGTTTGGGCAAATTACTGAAAATAAAGAAATTAATTTCTCAGTTGCTTACCCTTATTGGTTAAGATGGTGGTTTTATTTTATAGAAATAAGTGGAGTTTTTCTTTTGTTAGCTCTTTCTATCTATTTTAATAGAAATAAAAACGCCTCATTTTTATCTAGGGCACTTCTTTTATTAAGTGTTGTAATAAGTTTTAAATTAATTCAAGCTGTTATCGAATCTAATATTTCTGTTTCTCCTGTTTTCGACTTTTCGGTAAGTGTTATCATGGTGTATGTAATTATGATTGTCGAAAAAATAATTATCACAAAACTCACAAAAAATACTAGAAAAGTAAAGACTCGTATTTTATTGGAAAAAAGGAGAATTGTAGAAAAAATAAAAAAAAACAGAAAACCTATTCTTAGTGATAATGTTTTAAAATAATTAATGACAAATGTCACTCGTTAGTCAAGCATAAGTTATTCATTGCTAAAAGCAATTCCTATAAATTAGCATCGTCTATTAATTGGATTATGTTAAACAATCTTAGCTTTAGTTCTAGAATTTTAGTAGCGATTTTTTTCTTTGCGATACAGTATAAAGTCTGTTCGCAAGAAAATGTTTTACAACAATTGTCCGATGACGAAAAAAATGCTGTTGAAGCCATTGCATTGTATCCCCAAAAAGAACGAGCGGTTATACTGGAAGTAGCCTCACATCCTGAGATTCTGGTTCGTATGCAAAATATTCAAAAAAATACAGTAGATAAATTTAAAGTATTGCTCGAAAGTTTACCAGAAGAAGATCAAATTTTTTTATTTAATCTTTCTAGATACCCCGATTTAATCGAGATAATAAGTCAGAAAAAGAAAAGCGAAGAAGAGTTGGCATCGATAATTAC
>CAYHWX010000108.1:0-12021 GCA_964360245.1 uncultured Vicingus sp. | reverse complement strand
TATGATCCATCAGGTCTTCTAATTTCTTTTTTTGTTCTAACAACTACAGCCTTTGCTACCGCTCCTTTTTTAATGTTCCCTGATGGCATTGCTTGTTTTACAGTTACAACAATAGTATCTCCAATTGAAGCGTATCTTTTTTTAGATCCTCCTAATACTTTTATACAAAGTACTTCTTTAGCACCACTGTTGTCTGCAACTTTTAATCTAGATTCTTGCTGTATCATAATTACTTAGCTCTTTCAATAATTTCAACTAATCTCCAACATTTATTTTTACTCATTGGTCTTGTTTCCATGATTCTAACAGTGTCACCAATGTTACAATCATTTTTTTCGTCATGAGCCATAAACTTGGTCGTAGCTTTAACGAATTTTCCATATATAGGATGTTTCACTTTTCGTTCAACTGAGATAACAATGGATTTATCCATTTTGTTACTCATTACTAAACCTACTTTTTCTTTTCTTAAATTTCTATTTTCCATTTCAAGAATATTTATTTTGCTTGAAGTACTCTTTTTCTTAATTCTGTTTTAAGTCTAGCAACAGTTCTTCTAGCCAGTTTAATTTGCATTGGATTCTCGATGGGAGAAACTGCGTGGCTTAACTTTAATTTAGCTAACACATCTTTTTGTTCTGCAAATTTTTCAGTTAAATCGTCAACTGAAAGGTCTTTTATATCAACTTGTTTCATAGTCTTATCTATTTTCCTTCGTAATCTCTTCTAACAATAAATTTTGTTTGAACTGGTAATTTTTGTGCTGCTAATCTTAACGCTTCTTTAGCAACTTCTAATGGAACTCCATCAGCTTCAAAAATTATTCTTCCAGGTCTAACAATTGCAACCCATAATTCAGGAGCTCCTTTTCCTTTCCCCATCCTTACTTCTGCTGGTTTTTTTGTTACAGGTTTATCTGGAAATACTCTAATCCAAACCTGACCTTCTCTTTTCATATGTCTTGTTACAGCAATCCTTGCAGCCTCAATCTGTCTTGCTGTCATCCAGCATTCTTCTACAGATTTTATAGCAAAAGATCCAAATGCAATTTGAGCACCTCTTTGAGCATTACCTTTCATATGCCCTTTTTGCATTTTTCTATACTTAGTTCTTTTTGGTTGTAACATTGTATTTTAATTTAATCTTCTTACTTATTATTTCTTCTATTATTTCCTCCTGCACCTCTTTTTCTTTCAGATTTTCCTCCGTTTCCACCTTTAGCTTTTCCTTGACTTTGTCCTACATTTGGAGATAAATCTCTTTTTCCATAAACCTCTCCTTTGCAAATCCAAACTTTTACTCCAAGTCTTCCATAAGTAGTATGAGCTTCGGTCAGTGCATAATCAATATCTGCTCTAAATGTATGCAAAGGCACTCTTCCTTCTTTATATCCTTCTGTTCTAGCCATTTCAGCTCCACCTAATCTTCCAGCAACTAATACTTTAATACCTTCTGCACCCATTCTCATTGTTGAAGCTACAGCCATTTTTGCAGCTCTACGAAAAGAAATTCTTCCTTCTATTTGTTTTGCAATGCTATCAGCTACTAATTTTGCATCAAGTTCTGGTCTTTTAATCTCAAATATGTTGATTTGAACTTCCTTTTTTGTTATTTTTTTAAGTTCTTCTCTTAATTTATCAACTTCTTGTCCTCCTTTACCAATAATAATCCCTGGTCTTGAGCTATTAACGGTTATGGTTATCAATTTTAAAGTTCTTTCAATAATAATTTTAGAAACACTCGCTTTGTGTAATCGAGCCATTAAATACTTTCTAATATTAAAATCTTCAACTATTTTTTCAGCATAGTTTCTTCCACCGTACCAGTTAGAATCCCATCCTTTAATGATTCCTAATCTGTTTGAAATTGGATTTACTTTTTGTCCCATATCTTAATTTAAACTATCAACAATTAATGTAACATGATTAGATCTTTTTTTGATTCTATGTGCTCTTCCTTGTGGAGCTGGTTGAATTCTTTTCAGCGATCTAGCACTATCAACTTGAATTTCTTTAACAACTAGGTTTTTATCTTCTGGTCTTTCACCAGCATTTTTAGCTTCCCAATTTGCAATAGCAGATTTTAATAACTTCTCTAATCTTCTTGAAGCATCTTGTGGACTGAATTGTAATATGCCTAAAGCTTTAAATACCCCTACTCCTCTAATCATGTCAGAGACTTTTCTCATCTTTCTTGGAGAAGTTGGGCAATTATTAAGTTTAGCAATACTAATCGTTTTGTTTGCCTCTTTAACTTGCTCTGCTCTATTTCTTTTTCTAGCACCCATTGTTAACTATTTTATCTTTTACCTTTATTTTTTCTATCAGTTCCATGACCTCTATAGGTTCTTGTAGGTGAAAACTCACCTAGTTTATGTCCAACCATATTTTCCGTTACATAAACTGGAATAAATTTATTTCCATTGTGAACAGCAACTGTTAATCCTACAAAATCTGGAGTTATCATTGATGATCTTGACCAAGTTTTGATTACAGTTTTTTTACCTGACTGTTGAGCATCATCAACTCTAGTCTGTAATTTGTAATGTACAAATGGTGGTTTTTTTAGTGAACGACTCATATTTTATTTCTTTCTTCCTTCAATAATATATTTACTTGATCTTTTCTTTTTAGCCCTTGTTTTGAAGCCTTTTGCAGGTATTCCATTTCTAGATCTTGGATGTCCTCCAGAATTTTTACCTTCTCCACCGCCCATTGGGTGATCAACAGGGTTCATTACAACTCCCCTCACTCTTGGTCTTCTTCCTAACCATCTACTTCTTCCTGCTTTACCAGATCTTTCTAACATATGTTCGGCGTTAGAAACTGTACCTATTGTTGCTCTGCAAGTAGATAAAATTAATCTAGTTTCACCTGATGGTAATTTAATAACAACAAATTTTCCGTCTTTAGCTGTAAGTTGAGCATAAGAACCAGCACTTCTTGCCATTTTAGCACCTTGCTTTGGTCTTAATTCAACGTTATGAATAACTGTACCTAAGGGAATATCACTTAAAAATAATGTGTTACCTACTTCTGGTTCGGCATCTTTACCAGATAAAATTTCTTGTCCAACTTGCAAACCGTTAGGAGCAATAATATATCTCTTTTCTCCATCTTTATAATGAATAAGAGCAATTCTTGCAGTTCTTCCTGGATCGTATTCAATTGAATTTACAATTCCAGAAATTCCATCTTTTTCTCTTTTGAAATCAACATCACGGTTTTTTTGTTTATGACCACCACCTACGTAGCGCATTGTCATTTTACCGGTATTGTTTCTACCACCTGACTTGCTTCTTCCTTTTACTAAACTTTTTTCAGGTTTAGATGCATTTACTGCTTCAAATTCATTAGCAATCTTATGTCTTTGCCCAGGCGTAGTGGGTTTTAATTTTCTTACTGCCATTTTTGTTTATCTCTTTAGAGGGTTGGAGCCCCCATATAGTTAATATTAAATTATATACTGCTATAAAAATCTATCACATCTCCATCAGTAACAGTAATAATCGCTTTTTTATATCTACTTGTATTTCCTTTAATTAATCCAGCTTTAGTAAATTTTGATTTAGATTTACCAGCGTAATTTATCGTATTAACTGACTCAACAGTTACACCATAAGTTTTTTCAATAGCTTTCTTAATTTGTATTTTATTTGCTTCATGATTAACAACAAAACCATAGCGATTTAATTTTTCGCTTTGTTCAGTCATTTTTTCAGATACAATAGGTTTTATTAAAATTTCCATCAGTTCTCTACTTTAAAATATTTTCAATTTTCTCAATTGATCCCTCAGCTATAATAACCCTTGTCGCATTCATCAAATCATAAGTGTTTATTTGAGAAGCAGTTACCACTTTTGCCATCTTTAAATTTCGGGAGGACAAATATACATTTTTATTTGAATCAGAGAGCACTAATAATGTTTTTTTATCTAACACGTTTAAATTGCTTAGTAATTCTGTGTATTTTTTAGTCTGTGGCACATCAAAAGAAAAGTCTTCTAATATAGTGATAGCACCTTCTTTAGCCTTATATGATAAAGCTGATTTTCGTGCCAATCTTTTTTGTTTAATATTTAATTTAAAACTATAATCTCTAGGTTTTGGACCAAATACTCTACCTCCCCCTTTAAATAATGGATTATTTATACTACCCGCTCTTGCTCCTCCAGTACCTTTTTGTTTTTTTATTTTTCTAGTACTTCCTTTAATCTCACCTCTTTCTTTTGATTTATGAGTACCTTGTCTTTGATTAGCTAGATATTGTTTAACATCTAAATAGATAGCATGATCATTTGGTTCTATTTCGAAGATAGATTTGTTCAAAGAAACTTTTTTCTTTGTATCTTTTCCACTAATATTTTTTACAACTATTTCCATTTTCTATTCTCCTCTATTATTTTTGAATTAATACAAAAGAACCCTTAGCTCCAGGTACTGAACCTTTCACTACGATTAAATTCTTATCTGAATATACTTTTACAACAACAAGGTTTTGTTGATTTACTCTATCTCCTCCAGTTCTTCCAGCCATTTTCATACCTCTATTAACTCTAGATGGAGTAGACCCTGCTCCTAATGAACCAGGTGCCCTTAATCTATTATGTTGACCGTGAGTTTTATCACCAACACCTCTAAATCCATGTCTTTTTACAACACCTTGAAATCCTTTACCTTTAGAAGTACCAATAACAGAAACAAATTCTCCTTCTTCAAACAACTCAACTGTTACAATATCTCCCAAGTTTTTATCATCAACAAAATCTTGAAATTCAACAACTTTTCTTTTAGGAGATGTCTTAGCTTTTTTAAAATGTCCTTGTAACGCTTTTGGAGTGTGTTTTTCTTTCTTTTCTCCAAATGCTAACTGAACAGCATTATAGCCATCGGTATCTTCCTTTTTGACTTGTGTAACAACACAAGGACCAGCTTCTATCACTGTGCATGGTATATTTTTACCCTCGGCACTGTAGACGCTAGTCATACCTATTTTTTTACCTATTATCCCTGGCATTTTTTTATTATTTAATAATTATACTTTTATTTCTACATCAACTCCACTTGGCAATTCTAATTTCATTAAAGCATCTACAGTTTTTGAAGATGAACCATAAATATCAATTAGTCTTTTGTATGCTGATAATTGAAATTGCTCTCTTGATTTTTTGTTTACGTGTGGAGATCTTAACACAGTAAAGATTTTTTTATGTGTTGGAAGTGGTATTGGACCACTAACTACTGCACCAGTACTTTTTACTGTTTTTACAATTTTTTCAGCTGACCTATCAACCAAGTTAAAATCGTAAGATTTAAGTTTTATTCTAATTTTTTGGCTCATTCTAACTATTTATTAAGCTTCTATTTTTCCTTTTGCTTTTGCAATTACTTCTTCTGATATATTTTTTGGACAAATATCAAAATGAGAAAATTCCATTGTTGATGTTGCTCTTCCTGAAGACATTGTTCTTAAATCTGTAACATATCCAAACATTTCTGATAATGGAACTTTAGCTTTTACAACTTTTGCACCAGCTCTATCATCCATTCCTTCTACATGCCCTCTTCTTCTATTTAAATCTCCAACTATATCCCCCATATTTTCTTCAGGAGTAATTACTTCTAATTTCATTATTGGTTCTAAAAGAACAGGTTTAGCCTGAGGCATTGCGTTTTTATATGCCATTTTACCAGCAATTTCAAAAGACAATGCGTCTGAATCGACAGCGTGATATGAACCATCTTTTAGTGTAACTTTTAAACTATCTACAGGGTATCCAGCTAACACACCAGCTTTCATTGCTTCTTTAAAGCCTTTTTCTACTGAAGGAATAAACTCTCTTGGTATGTTTCCACCTTTAATTGCATTAACAAACTCCAATCCTTCTTTTTCTTTATCAGCAACTGGTTCAATTGTTATTGAAATATCTGCAAACTTACCACGACCACCAGATTGTTTTTTGTAAACTTCCCTATAATCAACACTACCAGTTATGGCTTCTTTGTATGCCACCTGAGGAGCTCCTTGGTTACATTCAACTTTAAACTCTCTTTTTAAGCGGTCTAAAATAATATCTAAGTGAAGTTCGCCCATTCCACTAACTATGGTTTGTCCTGAATCTTCATCAGTCTTAACTTTAAATGTTGGATCTTCTTCTGCCAATTTACTAAGAGCCATACCTAATTTGTCAACATCAGCTTGAGTTTTAGGTTCAATAGCAATTCCAATAACTGGTTCTGGAAAATCCATCGATTCTAATACAATTGGATGTTTTTCATCACATAATGTATCACCCGTTTTAATGTCTTTAAATCCAACAAAAGCACCAATATCACCAGCCATTAAACAATCTATTTGATTTTGTTTATTGGCATGCATTTGGAAAATTCGAGAAATACGTTCTTTATTTCCAGATCTTGTATTATAAACATAAGAACCTGAATTCAATATACCAGAATATGCTCTAGTAAAACACAACCTTCCAACAAATGGATCAGTTGCAATTTTAAATGCCAAACCTGCAAACGGTTCATCAACAGAAGGTTTTCTGCTTGTTGGCTCATCCGTATCAGGATTAATACCTTCTATAGCTTTGGTATCTAATGGTGATGGCAATATTTCCATTACCATATCTAACATTGCTTGAACTCCTTTGTTTTTAAAGGCAGAACCACACATCATCGGAACAACTTTTCCTGTAATTGTCGCTTCTCTTAAAGCATCTAAAATTTCTCTTTCTGTTAATGACTCTGGATCTACAAAATATTTTTCCATTAATGTATCATTAAACTCAGCAACAGCTTCTAATAATTTCTCTCTATATTCTCTAGCTTCCTCAATAATATCAGCAGGGATTTCAATTTCCTGAAAAGTCATTCCTTGATCTTCTTCATTCCACGTTATACCTCTAAAATTAATTAAATCTACTACTCCTTTAAATTCTGCCTCATCTCCAATAGGAATTTGTAATGGTAAAGCTTCACTTCCTAGCATTGTTTTTACTTGGCGACAAACATTTAAGAAGTCAGCACCGGAACGATCCATTTTATTAACGAAACCTAATCTAGGAACATTATAATTGTTTGCTAATCTCCAGTTGGTTTCTGATTGTGGTTCAACACCATCAACAGCACTAAATAAAAAAACCAAACCATCTAATACTCTTAAC
This sequence comes from uncultured Vicingus sp., assembly GCA_964360245.1. GTDB lineage: Bacteria > Bacteroidota > Bacteroidia > Flavobacteriales_E > Vicingaceae. The sequence goes on along the minus strand of CAYHWX010000108.1, from coordinate 4,852 downwards.
GAACGATTCACTTCTACAGTAAAATCAACGTGACCAGGAGTATCTATAATGTTAACGTGATAACTTTGATTTCTATATTTCCAATCCAAAGTAGTACATGCAGAAGTAATTGTTATCCCTCTTTCTTGTTCTTGTGCCATCCAGTCCATTGTTGCAGCACCATCATGAACTTCACCAATTTTGTGATTTACTCCTCCATAAAAAAGAATACGCTCAGTTGTAGTAGTTTTTCCTGCATCAATATGTGCAGCAATCCCTATATTTCTTGTAAATGTTAAATCTCTTGCCATTTCCCTTTATCTTATAGATTAGAATCTAAAATGAGAGAATGCTTTGTTAGCATCTGCCATTCTATGAGTGTCTTCTTTCTTTTTAAATGCAGCTCCTTCTTCTTTATAGCCTGCCATAATTTCTGCTGCTAGTTTCTGAGCCATTGTTTTTTCATTTCTTTTTCTTGCGTAATTAATCAACCACTTCATTCCCATAGAAATTTTTCTATCATCTCTAATTGGTTGTGGAATTTGAAAAGTTGCTCCTCCTATTCTTCTACTTCTTACTTCAACTCCAGGTGTTACATTTGTTAGTGCTTTTTTCCAAACATCTAAACAATTCTCACTTTCCATTTTTTTGTCAACAATTTCAAGTGCGTTGTAAAAGATATCAAATGCAACGCTCTTCTTACCATCCAACATCAAGTTATTTACAAATCGTGTAACCAATTTGTCATTAAACTTTGGGTCTGGAAGTAATACTCTTTTTTTTGCTCTAGATTTTCTCATGTTTTTTATTCTCTATATTATACTTAAATGTACAATACCATTATTTTTTAACTTTTGGCATTTTAGTTCCGTATTTAGATCTTCTTTGTGTTCTTCCATCAACTCCTGCAGTATCTAATGCACCTCTTACTATATGATATCTAACTCCTGGTAAATCTTTTACTCTTCCACCTCTTACTAAAACAATAGAGTGTTCTTGTAAATTATGACCTTCACCACCTATGTATGCGTTTATTTCTTTTCCGTTAGTTAATCTAACCCTTGCAACTTTTCTCATCGCAGAGTTTGGTTTTTTAGGTGTTGTAGTGTAAACTCTTACACAAACACCTCTTCTTTGTGGGCAAGAATCTAAAGCTGCAGACTTACTTGTTTTAACAAGCTTAACTCTCCCTTTTCTTACTAATTGTTGAATTGTTGGCATATTTTTATAATTATAAATACAAAACCCCTCCTAAAAAGGGAGTGCAAAAATACAATTATTTTTCACAATTACAACACCTATAGATTTTTTTTAAACTCTTTTATATTACTATTTGTAATTAAGTTGTCTCATCTAATATTTATGAAAATAAAAAAGGAGGATAAAATCCTCCTTTTTTAGTAAACTAATAATCTATTTTTTATCGAATTAAACTAAAACCTCCCTTCTTGAAATATTCTTTTCCATCAAAACCTTTTGCAGAAATGATGTAAAAATAAGTTCCATCTGGTGCTTCTGAACCAGAGAGCGTTCTACCATCCCAGTAGCCTTTTACATTATTCCAAGAAAACATCTTTTGTCCCCATCTATTGAATATCTCTCCTTCAACAGATTCAAGGTTTTCTCCATCTACAGTGAATACATCATTTGATCCATCTCCATTTGGAGTAAATACATTAGGAATAATAATTACTGATTCACCAAATGCGTCAATAGTGATATACGCTGTGTCTGAACAAATTCCATCTGTTACAATTAATGTGACAGTGAAAATTCCTATCGTATTGTATATGTTACTTGGTTCAAACTGGTTGCTGGTGTTTCCATCTCCAAAATCCCAAGTATAAATAATACCAGCACCTGTTGTGCTACCATTTCCAAAGAAAACATCTAATGGAATCGCTCCTGTTAATGGTGTAGCGTTAATAACCGCATTAACTCCACCAACAACAACGGTAACAGAATCTATACTACTGGAGCATGTTCCTACTTCGTTTACATAATAAGTGTAAGTTCCAACGCCTGGATTTGTTATCACTAAAGGACTTCCTGTGCCAATAACTGTTGTTCCAGCCGCATCGCTATACCAAGTTATAGTTCCTGCTCCACTTCCTGTTGCAGATATTATTATTGGATCGCTAGCACAAATTGGAGCAATCGGATCTGGTATTATTGTATTAAGAGGTGTAACTGTAACAGTTGTTATTAAAACGCTATCACATCCTCCAACTGAAGTTAAGGAGTCATTATAAACTCCGCTTGTATATACCCATCCTCCTTCTACAAAAACACTATCTCCTTGGCATATGCTAATGTTAACATTGCCAATTATTACTGAATTTACAGCTAGTGTTGTTTGAAGAATACTGTCACAACCTAAAGAACTTGGAATAGTATCTTCATAAACTCCTGCAATAGTTTGGTATGCTCCTCCTAATAAAATACTATCTCCTGTACAAATTGTAGCATTTTGTGGAGTTATAATAACTGGATTAATAGCCAATGTTGTTTGTAAAATGCTATCACAACCAAAAACTGTTGCTGAGGTATCATTATATACACCAGCATTTGTTTGGTAAGCTCCCCCTAACAAAATACTATCTCCTTGGCATATTGATTGATTGAGCGAAGTAATATACATTGGATTAATCACAATTTGAAAAGAATCTAGTGCAGCAGCACAACCTCCTGAAGCAGCTAAATTATTATAAATAATATAAGTTCCTGCTGTACTTGTTGTCAAATCAATTTCCCCGGTTGAAGTACTAACAAAAGAAACTCCAGCAGGATTTGAGCTAAATACTCCTGCAAAACTATTTACTCCAAAAGTAGGAATTTCTGTAGTAGTAGATCCTTCACAAAGTGGTGTATTGTAGGTGAATGTTGCCTCTGGAGCATTCACAATGTTTACGATAACAGAATCAATAGAAGGACATGGGTTACCAGCTGCTGTTGTATTATAATAAACTGTAAAAGTTCCTAATCCACTATTTATTAAATCAATTTCTCCAGTTGAAGCATTAATTATTCCAGGTGCAGTAATTGTAAATGTTCCTCCTGTAGTTCCTGTAATTACAGCTGTAGGGTTGACTCCAGTTATACAATTTGTTAATGAACTATAATTGAATAATGCAGAATCAACTTGGAATACTTCAATGGTTGTTGAATCTAAGGCTGCAGCACATCCTCCTGCTGCAACTATCGTATTATATGCAGTGTACACCCCTGGTGTGCTTGTTAATAAATTAATCGCACCTGTTCCTGAATTTATGCTTAAACCAGCAGGGGTAGCAGAAAACACACCACCACTTGCCCCTGGATTATAACTTAATATAGGTGCTGAAGCATCTTGGCAATAAGTTGGAGCATCATAACTAAATCCACCAGTTGGTGCAGAGGTTATTGTTATCGTTGTAGAATCAACCGCAGGGCATGGATTTCCTGCAGACGAAGTATTGTATGTTACAGTATATGAACCTAAGCCCGATGCACTCAAATCTATTGTTCCATTACTAGCATTTATTACTCCAGGAGCTGTTATTGTAAATGTCCCACCAATTGTTCCAGTAATATTAGCAATAGGATCAACTCCTGAAATACAATATGTTAAAGGGCTATAACTAAACAATGCAGAATCAACCTGAAATATTTCAATGGTTGTTGAATCTAAAGCTGCTGCACAACCTCCTGCTGCAACTATCGTATTATAAATAGTATATAAGCCAGGTGTACTGGATGCTAAATTTATTGCTCCTGTTCCAGAATTTATGCTTAGACCAGCTGGAGAATTAGTAAATACTCCTCCACTTCCTCCAGGTCCATAACTTAATATTGGCGCTATTGCATCTTGGCAATAGTTTGGTGAATCATAACTAAAGGCAGCACTTGGTGCTGATGTAATTGTAATAGGGAATGTAGTAGAATTTGGACAAGGATTCCCTGCTGATGTAGTATTGTAAGTTATCGTATATGAACCTAAACCAGAAGCACTCAAATCTATAGTTCCATTACTAGCATTAATAACTCCAGGAGCTGTTATAGTAAATGTCCCTCCTGTTGTTCCAATGATAGTTGCAACTGGGTCTGCACCAGTTAAACAATAAGTGCCAGTTGGATAACTAAAGTTTGGATTGTCTTCAACATCAACTTGAATGTTAAGTACCAATAATTCCTGACATGGAGCAGTTCCTACGGTATAAGTGACGGCAATGTTACCACTTAATCCTGTTGGATCAAATGTCGCTCCTGATACTCCTGTTCCACTCCATGTTCCACCTGCTGTTCCTGTGATTAATGTATTCAAATTGATTGAACCACTACCTTCACAAACTGGTCCAGGATTAGTCCATGTTGGGTTGACATCTGGTGTTACCGTAATACTTTGTGCTAAAGTTTCTACGCATGGGGCTGTTCCTACTGTATAAGTTACCGTTTGTGTGCCTGAAGCTGGGTTAAATGTTGTTCCGCTTACTCCTGTTCCACTCCATGTTCCTCCTGCTGTTCCTGTGATTAACGTATTTAAGTTAATTGAACCTGCTGATGCACATATTGGACTTGGGTTGGTCCATGCTGGATTAACATCTGGGTTTACTGTTATTATTTGTGCTAAAGTTTCTACGCATGGGGCTGTTCCTACTGTATAAGTTACCGTTTGTGTGCCTGAAGCTGGGTTAAATGTTGTTCCACTTACTCCTGTTCCACTCCATGTTCCTCCTGCTGTTCCTGTGATTAGCGTATTTAAGTTAATTGAACCTGCACTAGCACATATCGGGCTTGGGTTAGTCCATGCTGGGTTAACATCTGGTGTAACAGTAATGCTTTGTGCTAAAGTTTCTACGCATGGGGCTGTTCCTACCGTATAAGTTACCGTTTG
>CAYHWX010000107.1:0-12150 GCA_964360245.1 uncultured Vicingus sp. | reverse complement strand
TTTTGCATTTTGATGCTGACTCCAATGAGGACAAGTATTACATTTGTTTTTTTTCCCTAAATGGCAGGAAAACAAGAAAAATGAAATGCAAAATAGTGTAAAATAGTATTTAAAATCGTGCTTCATAGTGTAAAGATAATCAACTTCAGTAATAAATATTTACTTTTATATTTTATAACTATTTAATGCTGTCAATATTTTTTCATATCGGTAAATATTTTTTATTATTAGGTAGAATATTTAAGAAACCTGACAATCGAAAACTTTATTGGAAGCAAATATTATTCGAAATGGTAAGTTTAGGACTTGGCTCATTGGGGCTGATTGCTGTCATTTCTTTATTTATGGGTGCAGTTGTAACGATACAAACTGTTGCAGCAATAGATAGCCCATTAATACCTTTATATACAGTGGGTTTCGCAACTAGACAATCATTTATTTTAGAACTTGCACCTACTGTTATGTGTTTGATACTAGCAGGAAAAATTGGTTCCAACATTTCTTCTGAAATAGGAACTATGCGAATTTCTGAGCAAATTGATGCACTTGAAATTATGGGTGTTAATTCAGCATCTTATTTAATTTTTCCAAAAATTATTGCAGCATTATTCACAATACCGATAATAATAATTTATAGCATGTTTTTAGGTATAATTGGTGGTTGGATAGTTGGTTTATATTCAAGCAATTTAACAGTAAATGATTATATTTTTGGGTTAAGATGGAATTTTAATTTATTCCATGTAGCATATGCATTAATTAAAACGCTGTTTTTTGCATTTATAATTACAAGTATTCCTGCTTATCATGGTTATTATACCCGTGGCGGATCATTAGAAATTGGTCGATCAAGTACAAAATCTGTTGTTTATAGCAGTATTTTAATTTTGATTGTCAATTATATTTTAACTCAATTATTATTGATATGATTGAGGTCAAAAACATCAATAAATCCTTTTCTGGAAATCAAGTTCTTCACGATATTTCCATATCCTTTATTCGAGGAAAAATAAATTTATTAATTGGGGCAAGTGGTTCAGGAAAATCAGTATTAATAAAATGTATAGTTGGTCTTCATGAAGTTGATACCGGAAGTGTAGAATATGATGACAGAGATTTTACTAAAATGAATTTTAAAGAAAGGAAAGGGATAAGAAAAGAAATAGGTATGCTGTTTCAAGGTGGAGCACTTTTTGACTCATTAACTGTTGAAGAAAATGTAAGATTTCCATTAGAGATGTACACCAAACAGAGTAAGGAAGAAATATTAGATCGAGTTAATTTTTGTTTGCAACGAGTAAACCTAGAAAATGCTAATAAATTATACCCAGCTGAGTTAAGTGGAGGAATGAAAAAAAGAGTTGGTATTGCAAGAGCAATAGCACTTAATCCTAAATATTTATTTTGTGATGAGCCTAACTCAGGATTAGATCCTCAAACTTCAATTGTTATTGATAACTTAATTCAGGAAATAACTTTAGAGTACGATATGACAACTATTGTTGTAACTCATGATATGAATTCGGTAATGGAAACAGGTGATAATATTACCTTTATTTATAATGGGCGAAAATGGTGGAACGGAAATAAACATGAGATACTAAAAGCTGATAATAAAGAGCTGAATGATTTTGTTTATGCATCTAAAATAATGCAGAAATTTAAAAATTTATAGACTACGTTAAGTATTATTTGTATATTTTATAAATGGCAACATAAGGTCCAGACCTTGCTTTTCTAACCTGTTTACCATCCTTTATTGAACTAGGCTCTTGCATCTCCCATTGTCCATCTTTTTTCTCAGCTTTAACTATTATTTCTTTATTTAAGTATTTTAATAATTCTGATGGAGTAACATAACCTTCATTGATTTTAATAAAATAATCTGTTTCATTTATTTTAAAAAAAAGTTCTTTAATGTTAGATTCAGTGCTTCTCGATTCGCTTGTTATACTTTTTAATACAACAACTCCAATCATTTGGTTTTTTTTTAATTTACTACCCTGTTGGTCAGCTGATTGCGGAACTTTAGTAGTTGTTCTGCAGGATAAAACAATAACTGAGAAAGTTATAAAAAATGATAAAAACCTATTCATTACTGGTATTATTTATAAGAAAAAGGCTCTGTGATTTCACAGAGCCTTTCAATAGAATCAAAAAAACTTATTATTGTTTTACAAAAGTATTGGTAATAACTTCTTTACCGTTATTAATTCTAATCATATAAACACCGTTGTTAAAGTTGGCAACGTTAATGTTTGATTTTATATTAGTAACAGTTTCTGTGTAAACAACTTGACCTAATGCATTTACTATTTCTAATGTACTTCCGTTAATTAAATTATTAACTAAAATAGTTTCAGTTGTAGGATTTGGATAAATACTAAAGCTAGTAGCAGCAGGTTCATCAATACCTACACTAGTATTTCCACCAAAAATTGGTCTTAAAACGTAAGCAACACTAAATCCATAATTTTCTGAATTATCCCAAGGATTAGCACCAAATATTACCCATGTTTTTCCAGCAGAAAAAATACCAGTTGTTGTACCTAAAGTAATATTAGCAGTTAATTCTTTAGCAAGAACTGCATATTCCCCAGGAGCAAGGGCTAATCCACCAGCGATAGGTAAAGTCCACATTTTATTGGTAGTAGTATCAATCGTAATCACATCAGTAGAAGCTATTAGAGTTGTAGGTGTTCCTAAGACATCAGTGTTGTATATGTCAACACTAAAAGGCAGTCCTGCCATAACACCTGAATTGTTGGTAATAAATGCATCAACAGCAGTTAAGGTATCACTTGCAGAGATGGTAAAATCTTGACCAATGTAACCACCAACACCATCACCAATACCTAAAGACCCAGTAATAATACCTGTAATATTTGCATTGTCCCTAGCAAAAATAGAGTCAGTAATTTGGAAAATATAATCATTAGTATCTGCTGCAGAAATTGTGTTATTTGTGCAAGCAGAAATATATTCAACAACATAATCAGCTATAGCAGTTGGAGTAAATGATGAAAAGTTTATTACAGATGAAGAACCATTTGTTATTGATGTTAATGGTGAAGTTTCAGTATAAACTGGAGTTACTAAATTTGGCGCTTGAAACACATTAACAGTTAATGTTGCATCAGCAGTAGCAGCAGTTCCTACATTGTTCATTGTAGCAGATAATGAAAAAGGAAAAACTTGGTTAATTGGAACCATTGGATATTCATTCATTGTTGGATTAGTAACTGTTACATCAGGTACAGTAGGTGCACCAAATGGAGTGTAAACGAAATCATCAACTCCAATATAATCAGAATTTGTTCCTGTAGGACCACCGTTGGTAACAAAATACCTAAATGCTATTCTACCAGAAGTTGGTGCTCCTAAACCTGTAAAAGTATAAGAGTATTGAACCCAAGCATTGGTAAAAACTCCTCCTATTAACGTTGGATTAATATCTATTAATAAAGTTGTGAAATCACCAACTGAAACATCTGTAGCTCCAGCATTTACACTAGCTCCATTAGCACTAAATAGAACTTGTAGTCTATCAGGATATCCAGCATCTGCAGCCCTAGCAAAGAAACTAATTACGTCTCCATTGTTAAATGTTCTGTTAGGAGCAAATAACCAGTTGCTTATAGTGCCAGTACCCGTTACAGCATTATAATTTGCAGCAACATAAGCTGTGGCAGCACCAGAATTAGCAATAAAAGGAGTTCCACCTTGACCCCAAGTAGGATTTGTTCCTTGTGTTGTGCTTAAATTTTGTTGTGCCCAACCACTCCCAGGAAGTGTAGTAACATCATCAAAACCTTCGTTTATTGCTTGTGAAAAAGCAACTGTTGACATAACTAGGGATAGCCCTAATGTCCACGTGAATTTGTAATTTTTTTTCATAATATTTTTTAGTTTGTATTAAAAATTGAAGGCAAACTTAACAAAAAAAATCCACCAATACTTCTTGGTGGATTTTTTATTTCTTAAAAACTTATACTAGATTACTTTGTGATAACCATTCTTTTAGTTATTCTGTTTCCATTGCTTATTAAAGAGTAGAAATAGTTTCCTGAAGTAAATTCAGAAGCATCAAGAGTAACACTGTAAGAACCCTTTGTTTGACTTCCAAATTTTTCATTGTAAACTTCTTTTCCTGTCATATCGAGAACTATCAATTTAACATTATCCATGTCTTCATTTAAGTTGTAAGATATTTTTGTTTCGTTAACAGCAGGGTTAGGGAAAGCACTTAATTGCATGTTGTTTAAAAATTCATGATCTTCAATACCAACAAAGTTATCATCAATAACAGCAAAAATAGCAATGTTGTTATTTAAAGCACCTGGTCCACCAAATAAGTCATCGGTTAAATACCATTTTGATTGAGAAGGAACATAATGAAAAGCCATTCTAAATCCTTCGCCATCTGCATCACAAGCAATGCCTACGGTATCATTATTAGCTTTAATTGCTGTAGAATTAACAGACACAGCAAAGTCAGTTCCACTAACTAAAGCTACACTAGGAAAAGCAGAATAATTAAGTGTGAACCAAGTAGTATCGGCATCTGTAATAGCCATCGGAGTGGTAGCAACAATAGCAGCAGTAGGACCTATTTCATTTTGAGCCCAAACGCCTGTAGACTTACCCATAGCACTATTAGGAGCCATATTGTATAAATTAAGTGTCATATCAGAAGGTCCATTGACATTGGTTTTTCCAACAAAAGCTACAATGATACCTTCAACACCAAAAGTAGCAGCATTTAAATTTAAATAACCTTGAGCACAATGGTTAATTTCATTAACACTAATGTTTACTCCATAAACATATCCGCCACCAGTATAACCATAGTTCCAAACTTGACCACCAAGTGCAAATTCTCCAGGAAGCCATTTTGATGGATTAGGCACCCATGCTGTTGTATCAGTAGGAGTTTTATCATTAAAATGCTTAGTAGAAATAGCTTTCGAACCTAGTACAGTAGCATTACCTTGTTCAGAAACTTGAGCAATAATTGCTGTTGAAAACAGTGCAGCAATTGCTAAAATGTAAATTTTTTTCATATTTTTTTATTTTTATTTCGTTTAGTTTACGAAAATACATAAAAATCTACAAAATCGAAAAAATTAATTATTTGATTTAATTAACGGTTAATATTTAAACTAATATGTGAAATTTTGTTAGGACTGATAGGAATAAAAAAAGGCTCTTTCGTTTTCCAAAAGAGCCTTTTTTAAATATATCAATTTTATTATTCTACAATCAACTTAGTTGTTTTATTATCAATAGTTAAGAAGTAAATTCCTTTACTGTAATTTGCTAAAGAAATTGTTTCTTTTGATTTTCCGTTAACGGCAATTGTTTTATTAATTACTGTTTGACCAACTACATTTTTTACAGATAGATTAATAGTTCCTGAATTTCCTGAAGTAAAGTTGATGTTGAATTCACCTGTACTTGGATTAGGAAACACATTAAAAGCAACTGAATTTATTTCTTCAATACTTGTTGGATTACCTTCTTTTACCCACATTTCATCTAAATATAGCATATCTCCATCATTAGCATCATGGTTAAAGAATACAAAAACTCTTTGTCCAGCAAATGCATCAATATTAACAGATCTTAAAGCCCAGCTAGTATCTGCAGCAGGTTGAGATGGAGATCCAGCAATTTGAACTCTTGTATAAAGTGGAGTTACACTGTTAGCAATAATATCAACAATACCACTTGGTGCAGCAGGATCAGCTAATGAAGTCATATTAACTACATATAAATCATAAGAGTCAGTCCATTGAGGATTAGATTTATCATACCAGCTAAAAGTGTTTCCAGTAGTATTTGCAGGAATAGTAATAGGTCCAAAGTTCCACCAGTTATTTGCTACTGCAGCAGGAGTAAACCATGATGAAGCACCAATATACCATGAAGTATCATTATCATACGGGAACCAATCACCACCTGGACTAGTATATGGAGTTTGAGCAGGATTATTATTATAAAAAGAAAAAATGAAATCACTTGGATATCCAGCTTGAGCAGGTGTAGCACCATCAATATCCTCATTAGTCAATGCAAAATCAGTTTGATCCGCTGGGTCTACTAAATAAAATCCTTCAGAATCAAAATATAACAAACTGTCTCCTGCAGCTTTGTTATTAGGAGTTTGATGTACCTTTGGAGTAAGATTTTTAATTTGGTAAGCAGTAGGACCGTTACCAGTTTTGTATTGTGCAAAGCCAGCACTAGTAATCAATGCAGCACTTAATAGTAAGTAGATTTTTTTCATAATTTATTTTTTTAGTTTATAATTATTATTTTATGAGAACCAAAAATACAATTTATTTTAAAATAAACATAAAAATATGTTAAAAGTTATAATTCGCTAGATTCTATAAAAATTGACTTAGGTTAGACTGTTTCTTCTATATATTCTGAAGTAGGTGCACAACTACAGATTAAATTTCTATCACCGTAACCATTATTTACCCGACCAACTGTTGGCCAATATTTAGCATTTAATATCCAACTTAAAGGGGCAATGGCTTGTTCTTTAGTATATGGATGGTTCCATGCTTCTTTTAAGACACTTGATAAAGTATGAGGAGCGTTTTTTAAAGGATTATTTTCAGGATCCATTTTTCCTTCTGCAATGGCATCTATTTCTTTACGAATAGAAATCATTACTTCTATAAAACGATCTAACTCTTCTTTGCTTTCACTTTCAGTTGGTTCAACCATTAAGGTATCATGAACAGGAAAAGAAACAGTTGGTGCATGAAATCCATAATCCATTAAACGTTTAGAAATATCTGATACATCTATATGTGCTTCTTTAAATTGATTGCATTGTAAAATCATTTCGTGTGCAACTCTACCATTAGTATTGGTGTATAAAATAGGATAAAAAGCTGCAATTTTTGATTTCAAATAATTGGCATTTAAGATAGCAAATTGTGTAGATTTTTTTAATCCTTCAGTTCCTAACATTTTAATGTAAGCATAAGAAATTAGACAAACATAAGCACTTCCATATGGGGCAGAAGATACACCTGTTATGGATTTTTCTCCACCAGTTTTTATGAAATAGTTGCCGGGTAAAAATGGAGTTAAATGTTTGGCAACACCAATTGGTCCAACACCTGGTCCACCGCCTCCATGAGGAATGGCAAAAGTTTTGTGTAAATTTAGATGACAGACATCCGCACCAATATTTGCAGGGTTAGTTAATCCAACTTGAGCATTCATATTGGCTCCATCCATATATACTTGCCCGCCATTAGTATGAATTATATCAGTTATTTCCATAATGCTTTCCTCAAACACACCATGAGTGGAAGGATATGTAACCATCAAACAAGAAAGATTATCTTTGTGTTCTTCTGCTTTTGCTCTTAAATCTTCTAAATCAATATTTCCATTTTCATCACATTTGGTAACAATCACTTTCATTCCCGCCATAACTGCACTTGCAGGATTTGTTCCGTGAGCTGATGCTGGAATTAAAGAAACATCTCTATGAAAATCACCTCTGCTGTGATGAAAAGCTCTAATCACCATTAATCCAGCATATTCTCCAGAAGCTCCAGAATTAGGTTGCAACGAAACAGCGTTAAATCCAGTTATTTCTGCTAAATCTTTTTCTAATCCTTTTAACATTTCTTGGTAACCTTGAACTTGATTTAGAGGTGCAAAAGGATGAACATTTGCCCATTCTTCTCTACTTAAAGGTAATAATTCTGATGCTGCATTTAATTTCATGGTACAAGAACCTAGAGAAATCATAGAGTGTGTTAATGATAAATCTTTATTCTCTAATCTTTTGATGTAACGCATCATTTCAGATTCTGAATGATAAGAGTTAAATACATCATATGTTAAATAAGCAGAAGTTCTTTTTAAATCAGTTGGAATTCCATCTATTTTTTTATCGAAACGAGTTATTTTGGCATTTTTAAGTTCAGCAAATATTGTTGCAATTTCTTCAACATCTTTTAATCGTTCTGATTCGCCAATACTAATAGTAACAGTATTAGAGGTGTAATAAAGATTAATCTCTTTGGCTAATGCTAATTCGTTCAATTTTTTAATGTCATTTGCATTTAACTCATAAGTTAACGTATCAAAAAAAGTGGCATTTACTCTTTTAAAACCTAGCTGATCTATAAAAGTTCCTAAATCAGCAGTTAGGTTATTGATATTGGTAGCAATATTTTTTATTCCTTCAGCACCATGATAAACAGCATACATCCCCGCCATAACAGCTAACAATACTTGAGCAGTACAAATGTTGGAAGTAGCTTTATCTCTTTTAATATGTTGTTCTCTAGTTTGTAAAGCCATCCTTAAGGCTCTATTTCCTTGTTCATCAATCGAAACCCCAATAATTCTGCCTGGTATTGCTCTTTTGTAGGATTCTTTAGTAGCAAAATAAGCTGCATGTGGTCCTCCATAGCCCATTGGAACACCAAATCTTTGTGTTGAACCAACCACGACATCTGCACCCCATTCACCTGGAGGTGCTAATAATACTAAACTCATTAAATCAGCAGCAACAACTACAATGCTTTCATTGGTATGAGCTTTTTCAACAAAACTTTTATAATTTACAATGTTCCCTGTAATATCAGGATATTGAATAAGTGCACCATAAACCTTTTCATTAAAATTAAAAGTAGAATGATTACCGATAACCAATTCGATTCCAAGTGGCTCAGAACGAGTTTTTAAAACAGCAATGGTTTGTGGAAAGCATTGATCAGAAACAAAAAATTGATTAGCTTCATTTTTTTTTGCATTTTTACTTCTATCGTTAAATCCCATAATCATCGCTTCTGAAGCCGCAGAACCTTCATCTAACAATGAGGAATTTGCTAATTTCATGCCTGTTAAATCCAAAATCATAGTTTGAAAATTCAACAAGGCTTCTAATCTTCCTTGAGAAATTTCGGCTTGATAAGGTGTGTAAGCAGTGTACCAGCCTGGGTTTTCAAAAATATTTCTTTTAATTACAGATGGGGTAATGGTATTGTAATATCCTAAACCGATGTATGATTTAAAGATTTTATTTTTACTTCCTAATTGATTGATATGATTTAAGTATTCGTATTCGCTCATTGCAGGAGCTAAATTCAATTCTTTTTTTAGGCGAATTTTATTAGGAATAGTTTGTTCTATTAATTCATCTAATGAAGAAACGCCACAAGCAGTAAGCATTTCATTCAAATCACTTTCTCTCGGACCAATGTGTCGAGTATAAAATTTTTCTGTTGCCATTTTATGTTGATTTATTTTTGTAAATTTAAGGAGAACAAATGTAGTAAAAGTCAGCAATTATCACTGTTGATTTACTAACAGTTTATTAACTTTTTTTGAAAAATTTAACAGGAAATAGTTGCTAGTTATGATGAAAGAGCTTTTTTTTGTTTTAAAAAATTAAGGCTAGCTTTCATTTCTGCAATTTCTTGAATAAGGTTTCTGTTTTGTTCAGCACCATTTCCAACAATAATTACATCAGCACCAGCTTTGTAAATTTCTTTTGCAGCTTGAGAAGTTCTTATTCCTCCACCAATAATTAATGGACCAGTTATGTTATTTTTTGTTGTAGAAATCATTGCTGAAGAAATGCACTTTTTTGCACCACTTCCACCATCAATATAGGTGAGTTTTAAACCTAAATATTCCCCAGCTAAAGCAGTTGTCGCAGCAATTTCTGATTTTTCGTAAGGAATAGGATTGGTGTCGCTTACATAAATTGCAGTAGTTGTAGTTCCACAATCAACCAATAAATAACCAGTAGGAATAACTTCTAGATTTGTTTTTTTAATTAATGGAGTAGCAATAACTTGGCTTCCAATTAAATATTCTGGATTTCTACCTGAAATTAAGGAAAGAAATAAAATAGCATCAGCTTCTTTAGAAATTTGATCGGGACTACCTGGAAAAAGAATGACAGGTTTTGAAGAATTTTCTTTGATAAATTTTACTGTTTTTTTTAAATCACCTTTGGTAATAATACTTCCACCAACAAAAAAATAATCTACTTCAGAATTATTGCAAACTTCAATGGTTTTTAATAAATCGAAATTGTTTTGTTTGTCTGGGTCAATTAATACGCCAAATAACTTCTTCCCGTTTTGGGAATTATTTAAAATGGATTGGTAGATGTTATTATTTTGATTCATAATTTTGGCAAATTTACAGTTTTAGTTCCTAAAGTTATCCTATAAGTTTTTTATAAAGTATAAACCAATAAGTAATCATCAATTTTCTCCCAGCACATATTTAATTCTATTTTAAAATTAGGCATTTTAATTTTCCCTTTAAAGGAATTTGAATTTTTAGAGAAGTTCTCGATAAAAAGATGTTCGATAAAAAGAACTTCTTTTTGACCATAATATTTATAGAGTGCTTCTTTAGCTCCCCAATATATTGTTAAGTCACTTAATGAAGTAACATTTTCAAGGTCTTTTGGGTTTAAAAATTTATGGTTAATGCGTTCCACCTTTTCACTTATTTTTTCGATATCAATACCACAATCCATTTTTTCGTTGATGACAATTGCAACAAAATGATTGGAATGTGTTATGGAGATATAGTAACCATTGCTTAGATGAGGTTTGCCATTTTCGTTATAATTAATGCTAACGTTATCATAAAAATGATAAACTAACAATCTTGTGGCTAACCATTGTTTTAATCGTTGTTGGTTTTTTGTTATTAAAAGTGTTGAAGCGTCAAAACCTTTCTTTTCAATAGATTCGATTAGCTCTTCAGTTGTTTCAGTAATATTCCAAACACCAACTTTAGTGTGAATGGATATTTTTTTTGTTTCATAAATAGGCATTTTAAAAAATGGTATTAGGTTATTCCTTAAATTTGCAATCCTTAAAATTATAAAAAACTATAACTAATGAGCACACAAGTGAAAAAATTACCTTACAAAGTTAAAGATATATCCCTTGCAGAATGGGGTAGAAAAGAAATGACCTTGGCTGAAGCAGAAATGCCTGGATTAATGGCTTTAAGAGCAGAATTTGAAAAAAGCAAACCTTTAGCAGGAGCTAGAATTGCAGGATGTTTACACATGACTATTCAAACTGCGGTATTAATAGAAACACTAATCGCTTTAGGAGCTGAAGTGAGTTGGTCATCTTGTAATATTTTTTCAACTCAAGATCAGGCTGCTGCTGCTATTGCTGCAACAGGTGTTCCTGTTTTTGCTTGGAAAGGATTAAACGAACAAGAATTTGATTGGTGCATTGAGCAAACTTTATTTGCTTTTAAAGATGATAAACCTTTAAATATGATTTTAGATGATGGCGGGGATTTAACTAACATGGTTTTCGATCGTTATCCAGAGTTATGTAAAGACATCAAAGGATTATCTGAAGAAACTACAACTGGCGTTCATCGTTTGTATGAAAGAGTAAAAAATGGAACATTAGTAATGCCAGCAATCAATGTAAATGATTCGGTTACCAAATCGAAATTTGATAACAAATACGGATGTAAAGAATCGTTAGTTGATGCAATTAGAAGAGCTACAGATATCATGATGGCAGGTAAAGTTGCTATCGTTTGTGGATATGGTGATGTTGGTAAAGGTTCAGCTGCTTCATTAAAAGGTGCAGGTGCCAGAGTAATTGTTACTGAAATTGACCCAATTTGTGCGTTACAAGCTGCAATGGATGGATTTAAAGTTTCTACTTTAGATAATGCTATCGCTGAAGCTGATATTATTGTAACTACTACAGGAAACAAAGACATAGTAATTGGTCGTCATTTTGAAGCAATGAAAGACAAAACTATCGTTTGTAACATTGGTCACTTTGATACTGAAATTGATGTGGCTTGGTTAAATAAAAATTATGGTAACACTAAAAATACTGTTAAACCACAAGTTGATTTATATACCATTAAAGGTAAAGACATCATTTTGTTGGCGGAAGGTAGGTTGGTGAATTTAGGCTGTGCAACAGGACATCCTTCTTTTGTGATGAGTAATTCATTTACCAATCAAACATTAGCTCAGATTGAATTGTGGACGAATGCTAAAGCTTATAAAAATGATGTTTATATGTTGCCTAAAATTTTAGATGAAAAAGTAGCAAAATTACACTTGGCTAAAATTGGAGTAGAATTAACTAC
>CAYHWX010000106.1:0-12199 GCA_964360245.1 uncultured Vicingus sp. | reverse complement strand
CCCCCTTAAGGAGAAACTGCGAAACCTATGAGGAATTAGGCGCCGCCTTCTATAACTTGCCGCGTTTCATTACCGATGTCGCTTATGAAGAAACCAAAGACAGACACGGCCGGCCGGTGATCAGAAAAGATGGGTATCCTGCTATAGATGATAATGGTTTTCCAAAAGGCGCTCCGCGTTGGATCTCATTTAGTGAATATCATGAAAATATTTATATTAAATTCAGCGCAGATACTTATAAATTCAGATTCAATCTTGGCTATAAAATAGATAATTGGAAAAACAGCAACTGGGTCGCGCATGTTGATAACTTAACTTTTAAAAATGATGATGGAGGTAGTAAATTCTACATAAGTTATGATGTTAAAGATAGGCGCAACTCTTCTTTGAAAAAAATGACCTTGCGAGTAGATGGCAGGATTTATTATTCGGAATTTATAAATACTGAGAGAGGAACTGATGAGAATGGTGATTTGAATACCTTCAGGATGTATTTTAATGAATTTGAAGCGCCATACAAGGAAATGTTAGTTAATAGAAACACAGATAAAGAAAGCTTATACGGAATATTTTATACTGAACATCAACCTGGCAGAGTAATTATCAGGAGAACAGGGAAGGAGTTTTTTGAGATTTCTAATAATCCTAAAGGTTACATAGAAAGCTTTAAAGATTTAGTTTGGCGTAACGTTCAAGGGGAGGAAGAAGCCATAGTCCAGGTAAATGGCGAAACTTACAAGCATAAATTCAATAAGTATATTACGCACTGGGGGAATGATGTTGGCTGGGCAACGGATAAGTGGTATTTTTACAAGATGCAGCCAGAAAATAGTATTTTTGGCTGGTTTTTCAAGCAGATTCATAAAGGCGTTGAACGGATCAGCGCGGATAGGGTGAGCTTAGAAGAGAAAAACCAGCTTGAGAATCTCAAAATGCCGCAGGAAGTCCGGGGTATTATTAACAAACTCAGAAACGGTTATTCTCTGGGTGCGGATATAAATGAAAAAAATACAGAGAGTCAATTAATCCAAGGGGCGCCGGGCGTTCCTCAACATTTATCCGTAACACTAAATGAAGTTAAGGGTATGGCCGGACAGCTAAGCGGGCTATTCTTCTTCGCAATCGGCAATATATTATTAGCAACAGCTATCTATTTGTTTTTAAAGTGGAGGCTCGTAGATTTGAACAAGGCGAGTAAAAATAAGATAAATAGAAGGCTTAAAGAGTTTGGCGTATCCGATGAGATTGCAGAAAGAATCATAAAATACAGGGAAACTAACCCCCGCGGCTTTGAAGACAAATCTGACTTATTAAGTATTGAGGGGATTGATAAAGCGCTATACGGTCAGATTAAGGGTAAAGTTACAGTGAGAAAGAAAAAGAGATTCCTTGATGTTTTAAGGGATAGAGAAAAAGGTAAGGTTTTACCACCGATAAACAGAGGCATAACAGATTCTACGGAAAAGGAGGAGTTGCAGAAAAGTATAGGCCAACTCCTAAAGACTATTCTTGAGGCCCTCAAAAACGATCCTCAAATTGCTGAAGATAAACGTCAACTTCTTACAAATACTATCTATCCCTGGTTAGGATTCGCTCTTAATGAGCTTATTTCCTCCGGAAAGCTTACTTTAGGCCAAATAGAGCAGATCATAGATAATACCATTACTCGTATAAACCGTAAGGAAATAGGCCCTAGCCTGGCTTACGATTACATCTTAAAAAATACTCTTGATTCCGCTTGCCGTTCAACAATAGAAAGTTATTTTGCTGAACTGGGTTACTCAGAGATAAATAAAGATATTGTAGTTGATGTAACTTTAAGAAGGCTGCGCAAAACCCTATGGATTAAGTATAAATATGGTATTTCTGAGCATGAAGATAATGATATGCCTAAAAATATGTCTTTAGAAGATAAAAAACTATGGATCGACCAGCGGTTATGGATTGCCAAACGCACTGCCAAGGACTGGGTTTATATACCCCTGCGGGATTTTGTCTGGGAGAATATTTTAAAACGCGCTGACATTATTGAGTGGAAGCCAGGCGATATGCGTAATCTCGGTCGGTTCGGCTTATTTGGCCACACTACCTTTATTAAGGCATTAATAAGAGAAATAAAAGAAATGCAGAATGAACATAAGACGGAAGCAGAAATTAGAATTATGATAAATAAATGGACAATATTCAGTTTCTATGTGTTACGTGAAGGGCTTGCGGATATGGAAGAGCGCAAAGATTTCCGGGCAAAACTGCTCTTTAAGACTAAACCCAAGTTTGATAATGAAAGATTTGCTGATTTATTTGAGCACTGGAGTATAAAGAAAATGTTATCTGAAGGTGGTCTGATACTGCAGTCAGAGATAGATGAAATATATACTGCACATCGCAGTAGCAATAACGATAAGATTAATGACTTCAAGAAATTAACTATACCTGTAATTATTAGTCGTCTGCATCAATCTTTGTTAAAGAAATGGCGGGAAGAAAAGATAGGAATTGGCAAGAAAGGCATAATTGATGCGCCATTATCTAAGTGGTTCCCGGTGTTATCCGCTTATTGGTATTTAGTCAAGAGTTATTCTAAAGCAAATGTCCGGTTAGTAGGGGGATTTTTCAAACAAGTAATAAATTTTATATTTAATAAAAATGCGGATAAAGACGAGTTGTCTATCTCCATAATGAAAAAGCTTTTCTGGCTCTCTTCTTTTAGCGCCAGTGTTTATGTTACTTATAAGCTGCTTTCTTTTACCATCAGGCTGCTTCCTTTTATTCCTGCCATAGGCAGTTTAAAGATTATTTTTGGCTTGATCGTTTTGTTTGCTGCTACTGCTTTATTATTCAGAGGAATCTCCCAGATTTATGGAGAGGCAGTAATTCTTTGGACGCGTTCGCAGTTTGGTTATGATGTAGCCAAGGCAAAGATGTGGTCTAAGTGGGTTGCCTGGCCTTCAAGGTTATTGGGTAAGGAATTTAGTGTAGCAGCATTACTGCCTTTAATACTTCTTACCCGGCAGGGGCAGGAGGAATTTGAGGATATTTTGAATGATGAATTTGCTAATTTAGACCATCTTAACACCGAACAATATAATGGATTTAAAAAGGTTCTAGAAATAGCCAGAGATTTATCTAAGGATGAGAAAACGAAGTTAGCTGAAATGACAGAGGAATTAAGAAAAATAAATAAGAGAAAATTCTGGCGATTACTTATACTAAAATGGCCATTGCCCGCATTGCATCCCTTTGCAGTTTACGATATCAAATTCTTTATTAACCAATATTTCCGCCGGGATATGGCAGATGAAGCGCAGTATTTAGATGAACAGCCGGATTTAAGCATAATAGTTAGTAGGGCAAGAGAGAAATTTTATTACACGCCTGATCAGTGTTTAAAGTCAGAACTAATGCGCACTATCCGTCACTATAGAGATATTTTTAGAAACTTCGCAGGCTGGATTCTGGAAGAATTAAAGAAGAACAATAATGCCAATGAATTAACTATTGTGCATTTGGGGGCAGAAAGTAAAGGTCAAGTTAGCCCGGAGGAGATAGAGTTGTTGAAAAAATTGGCTAATGGAATATTACCTACGCAGGATGAATTGATAGCGATATTAGATAAGGATGCCAATGCGTTATCTATTCTTGGAATTGCTCTGGTAGAGTGGACGAATAAGAATAATGATACAGTGTATCGGACTCTGGATAGGTCTTTAAATATCCGTAGAGAAATACGCGCCTTAATCAAAAGAATGCACCCGGGTGCTAAAGAAGAAGAGCTTGATAGGTTAGCTATAGAAAAGGCACAAATTGCTCTACATAGTTCCTGGATTAATAACAAAGATCCTAAAAATGGTTTTGATCCAGAAGAAAGAGTAGTGCTTGAATATATTGAGAATGTTAATAAGCAGGCTATTACCAAAGTTGATCTTGCCTATGTTAAATTTGATACTATGTTAAGGGCAGGTAAATATTCAGCAAACTGGGGGCAAGGTTTATCACAGCTTACCGGAGAGATTATCTTCACAATGGATAAAGACCACGACGTCAAAAGAGCTAAGATAAAGAGGTTTGGAAATGCTCTGCGGGAGTTTGATATAAATGTCAATATTGGCTTAGGGCCTTATGCTATGGGCACTTTGAATATGTTGTATAACCTGGTCAGTTTTGCTTTTGGTATTGGCGAATTCATCTGGACGCATTATGAGCAGTGGAAGAAGAAGATGGTTGATTTTGTAGGTGTATATGGCAAATTCTTCTGCCATAGCGATGCCTTGTTTACTGAAGGAGGTCTCGCCAGGCCTGATGATTGCGTAGCCGAAGATTTACAAACCAGTATCGGTATTCGCGCCTATCTTAAGTTTCGGAGTCACTATTTTGGGATGATAGAGGTAGACCAGGCGCAGCCGGCTGATACTGGTTTAGATGGCGCAACGAAACCTCAGGGTAAATACGCGCAGGATATCCTTAAGATTTTAACTAACCTTTCTACTAGAAGAGGGTTTAAGTTGTTTGACCCTGAAGAGATAAAGGGCATTTTGTATTCTGCCTCCCATTATAATAAAAAGGAATTTGTGCGCTGGTTCTTAAGAATCGCGATAATTCTTGCTTATGTTTTACCTTTTAACCCCTTCTTTGCCTTACCTACATTGCCTCTGTTTTTAGCTGGGCTTATCTTAGCCGAAGCAATAAACTGGATATCTTACCAGTATTTTGTCGAGAATTACGGTTACCTAAGGGGAACCTATAAATGCGCCTGGGTAGTGGCTAAGATATCCTTAGTTTATATCTTCTTTGTTCCTTATTATGCTTATAACTGGGCAAAGAAAGGGGCTTATGGTTTTGAGAAATTTGTCCTTACTGTAACCGGAGAATCCGGCAAAAGAGAAGAAGACATTGCTAAATTACTTAATATAAAGGGTGGCTGGGGCTGGTCAGTGCTATTAGGTTCATTTATTCTTGGTTCTGTCGGGCTTGCTGCCTTCCATCCTTTTCAAGCAGGCGCCTGGTTCCTCTTCATCATTTCCGGCCTCTTCTTCCTGACTATGCCTTTCTTCTTTAATTATAGCGATGGAGAAGGCAAATGGAGCATAATCCGCAATGGTTTTAAAGATTCCTTCCGGGCTTATTTCTGGGCTTGGGATTATATGGTGGTTAGGTATTTTCGAGGAAAGAATTCCATCATAAATGCTATAGCCTACCCGCTAGCCATAGTTTTCTTACTTGCGGTTGGTTTAGGCTTTAACTGGGCAGGGGGCTTCTTGGTTTTGACTGGATGGTACATACTTTCTAACTTAGCTTATATAATTGTGCAGTTTACCTTTATCGCCGGTATAAATGTATTGTTAAGCGGCCTCTATTACATTTTTGCTAAAAAAGACAGGGCCGAGATTACCTCAATACAACTTAAAGAACACCTTGAAAAGAAAGCAGATAAGGCGAGAGGCATAATAGATGAATTATTAACTCCTAAGTTGGAAATTCTAATTGAGCGGATGGCTAAGAAGAATATGCCTCTGATTTATAATTGGATTAATATTGAGACGGAGTATATAAAAGAAAAAAGTGGTGTTGGCGTACAAAGTGAAATTGAATCACTATCTTCCAAACTCGATGAATTAATAAAAATACTAAATGCTTTAGAGTCTTCCCAGCCACAAACACAACAATCTTCATCCCCTATTAATGGACAACTTCTGCAGTTCTTAGATAAATACCTGGCTTCCCTTATACAGATAAAACAGCTTAAAGATAAAAAAGACCCTGGACTTGAGTCAGAGAGTAGCAAGCTAAAGGATGAGATTTGGAATAATTTCTCTTCCGATGAAAAGAATAGATTGAGTGATATTGGTTACAATAAAGACAAGTTCTTTGAATTTATCTATGATTTCTATGTGAATACTGCCATAAAAACACTTTCCTCAGATTCAATGAAAAATAAAACAGCTGATAGATTAATTTCAACTCCAGAAACTTTTCATCGGCTTAAACTCAGTGATCTTAGACGATTAAAAGTTAGTAATATTTCTGTCCAACCCGAAGAGTTTATACTAAAGGAGCACCTGTGGAATTTGTTAAACAATGATGAAAAGTATGCGTTTTTGAATACTGCAGGCTATGATGAAAACCAAGCAAGGGCGGATCTTTACCAAAGAGCAGATAAAAAGTATTCAAAAATGGTCGACAAATCTTTAAAAAATTTGGATAAAAGAGGATTAGAAGACATATTCGTTTCTCGGTTCAGTCATCTCAGACGCTTACAAGCTACTATCCAGAAAGAAGAAACTGCTTTTAAGAATGAGTTATGGAATCAACTAAAGGATGATAAGAAGAGCATTCTTTTGACTAAGGCAGCTAACAATGAAGAGAAGGCGAAGAGTAAATTTTTTGATGAGTTAAGCGGAGCATGCACGGATATAGCCAAAGATTTAAAAACAAATCTTCAGGATAAAATGACCGTATTGAAAAACGAATTATGGAAGGAGTTAGTTGTTGAAGAGCGGGAAGCTCTTTTAGATGCAGCCAAGTTTGATGAAAATATGGCAAAGGACAATCTTTATGAAATAGTAGCGAAAGGATATAAGAAAAAATATGCGGCGAGTAGTAGTATAGAAAATAGAGGTAATAATCGAGAGGAAATTAGAAAGCTTAATAGTAATAAACGGTGGTTCGCTGGGTTATTGTTAAGTTTGGGTATACTGTTAGGTTTAGTCTCTACTGTTCATGCAACAGAGGCAGGGGTTGGATTATTATCTTTAATTTTCTCTGCAATATCTGCAATACCAGAAGGGTTAGGGCCTTGGATTTTTATAGTTACAATCTTTATATTGGTACTTTTGATTGGCTCTATAATCTATACATTAGATAAATTAATTACGCCATTGCTTCCTGTAAGTTGGCGGATAAAAATGGCTGCCGGACGCTTGAAAAGCCAATCTCCATGGTCATACCGTGAGCTGTCTGATTATCTATCTGCTGTTAAAGCCATAGGTAGTCTCGGTGAAGAGGGAATTAGTTGGCTGATTAAAGCTTTGAGCGATGAAAATCCGGATCTTCGTGCAGCAGCAACTGATGCTTTAGCTGAACTCGACAGAAAGTACGCTATTGAATTTCTGCTTAAACTTTTAGGTGATGATAGTAGTTGTTTTGTTTGGACAACTTCTTATTATGATCGTAATTCCGTTCGAGAAATTGCCGAAAAAGCCTTAAAGAAACTCGGTGCTACCAAAGATCGGATGTTTCAAGGTTGGATTGGTGTTTTGAAAACCAGCAGATACTCTGGATATCTTGTCTATGTTATTCGAAAATTAGAAAAACTAGGCGATAGAAGGGCAATTAAGCCTATTGCTAATCTCTTGAAAGATAAAGACCCTGATGTCAATGATGTCGCTATCGAATCACTAGAGAAACTTGGATGGAAACCCAATAATGATATTGAAAAGGCTTATTATTATAGGGTAAAGCAGGATTGGGATGCTTTAATTAGGTTGGGTATGCCTAAGTATAAAGTTTTATTAGAATTATTGAGGGTTAAGGATTTTCCTGTGGATTATATGAAAGACAAAGTTATTCCGAAATTAACTACTCTTCTTGGTAAAAAAACTCTGCAATTTTCTTTGGCAATGGAGTTAGGAATAAGCTTAGCTAAGCAAAATCTTCCTCCTTGCGATACCTTAGATTGGGGAGTGCCTATGGCCTGGGAAGAATCAAAAGGGGATGTGGATAGATATAAATCTATGCTTCCTATATTAGCTATAGCTACTAAGAAATGGATAGAAAAGTTTTCAGGGATTAAATGGTTAGATGAAATAGAAATGCACAAAAGTTTTAAGTATTTCTTAATAGAAATAGTAAGAAGAGCTGTAAAATTATCCGATGCTGTAAGAGCATTAGAGGAATCTTTGGGGGGCGTAGAGATCAAGAAGGAGCAATCAACGAGATCGATAACAGAATATCAGGAAGTAGTGAGCTGGGAGGGAGATGGAAAGGGGCCTTGTCCTTGGACCACTGATGGGCCCGTTAGAAGATGGGAATTTATAGAAGTAGACGGAAAAATAGAATATGAAGAATTAACTTACGAAAAAGCAATAGCCTACTTAGACAATTTAGCTTCTGGCAGCAATCCAATTGACCCTGCTCGGCCGGTGCCGGGTCAAGCTATGCCTACAAAAGAGGAAACCCGGAATGAAATCAACCGCGTTGGATGGGATAGCCAACAGGTAGACAAGATATCTCCTAATGCTATAGAGGTAACTCTTAATTTAGAATATCTATATTCTCACGGCGATTATGCAATGTTCCAGTATTTAAAGGAGATTGCTGATAAAGGCCTGATCAGGGCAGGGCCATTTAAGGGTTTCTTAGCCGCCCCTTATATAGATAATCAAGGAAATGAAGGGATTGCCCTCAGCACAAATTATCCTGCCTACAATAATCCTCTTGAAAGAAGTATTAGCCTCGCCCACGATATCGCCGCAACCTCTAAATTTAACAGGCCTCATTTAAAAAATGAAATCAGGGCTGAGAGATTTAGAATAGAAATCTACAAAAGAGTAATGGAAGGTAGAGGCGATGAACTTGCCGATACCAGAAAACTGCTCGGCTTAGATGTTCATTCTAATATCATAGATACAGTTGAACAGGGAAAGATAGAACTAAAAGGAAGGCGTCTTTTTATTCACTCTGTAATTAAAGTAGAAAAAGACGTGGTTTTAGTAATTGAAGACGGCGTGGCTATCGTAAATAGTTTTATAAATATAACCGGCAAACCGGGAGATAGGGTAGCTATCCCCGAAGGCACAATCATCTTTAACAGTAATATTAGCGCAGATAAAGAGAATTTTATCCACACTGAAGAAAAAGGCCGCCATATATTCAGAGAACATAGTCAAACCGGCATAGACTTTAGCCGGGGAGAAGTCTTGTTCAGCTATATCTTTAAGGAGGAAGGCTTAGTTAAGGTTTCTTATCAGGGTAAAGATACGGTATGTTTTATTGGCACCGACCATACATTTGAAGAGTTAGAGGCGCTTGTTGATTTTCAAGGAACCAACCAAGCGCAGGAACAACTGACAAGAAAGATTGGTAATGAAATAAGTTACAGAAGAGATCAACGGGTGATAAACAAGGTAAGGGATTATATCCGGGAATTATTCAGCCCTGAAGAGATTAAGGCAGAGAGGATAGAAAAACTCCAGGCTGAACTAATTCAGATAAAAGAGAAAACCCCGCAGTTATTCCTAAAAGGTTTAGCCAGCTTAGAGACAGACCTATTTTCTATAGTAGACTCTACCAGATATTCCTGCGTTGATCCCGTGGATGTCTTGCTTGCCAAGAATTATCAATTTATAGGGAATCTTGACGTAAGGCTTCAGGTTGTTAATCATATTGCCAGGGAAATCATCGTATTCAGAGATGTATTTAATCCAGTGCTTACTAACGTTACCCCGTTCTTCTTAGATAACCTTACCATAAACAGAGGCGAAGCAGTTTTAGACCTTGCTTGCGGAACCGGGATTATCGGAATCGTCTCTCTTATTAACGGTGCAGGCAGAGCCCTTTCTACAGACATAAACCCGCAGGCAGTGAGCAATGCAAAATACAATATAGAATATTTAGGCCTGGGTAAAAGAGCCGAAGCAAGGGAAAGCGACCTATTTAATAGCATAAGAAAGGATGAGAGGTTTGATTTTATTACTTTCAACCCGCCGCTTTTAGGAGGCGAAGCAAATACCTGGTTAGAAAAGGCAATATATGATTCGGATTTTACGCTCCTGAGGCGTTTCATGCAAGAGGTGGATAGCTACTTAACAGCGCACGGGCACATAATGATGTCTTGTTCAGATAAAAGAGGTAAGATAACAGACCCGGATACTAACGAAATCAGATTTATCAGCGGGTTAGAATATACTTTTGAGTTGGCAGAAAAATACGGATTCAGCATTAGAGAAATTGACCGCATCACAAGACATAAGGAAATATACGTAGTCTTGGAACTTAAACGGACAGCCAATCTTGAGAGCGCCCAGAGAACGCAACAGTTAGAAGAAAAAGACGGGACAGTTTTAGAAAACAAAACTAGAGAGCTATTGCAAAGTTATTTTAGGCCTATAGTAGTTAGTATTGACGGCACAAGCGGAACAGGCAAGTCTACCACTGCGAAGAGATTGGAAGATAAATTGGATCTAGTACGTATGGCAGGCGGGGACATATTTAGATTAGTAACTTGGTTGTTATTGGAAAAGGGCGCGGACCTGCATCCAGAAAAAGCAAATAAAGAAGAATTAAGACGGATATTTATAGAGATAATAAAAGAAATTAAATATAGGGAAGTTGATAATAAATGGCATTTGTTTTATGGAAATAGAAACATAAGCGAAGATGCCGAGTTAAATGTTGCTCTCAGGAGAGAAACAATTAACCAAAATGTACCGCTCCTTACTCGTTTGTTTAGAGAAGAGATTATTGCCTTAATGACGGATATCATAGGTCAGTTTCAAAAAGCCGGTAAGGGGATAGTTGTAGAAGGCAGGATGATGGGCACTGCAATTGAACAGAAGGCAGATCTGCGGATACTTTTGGTTACCCAATCCGAAGAAGTGGCTAAGAGACGGGCAGAAGAATCTATTGAAAAGTTCGGTTTAGAAGAAACCTATCGTAAGCTAACAGGCGTATCGCCGCATGAATATCAAGAAATATTTATTAAAATTGGCAAGACGGGAGTTAAACAAAAAATAATGGAAGAGTTGGGGAATTCTATTGCTATCAGGGATCAAAAGGATAGAAAATATATATCTAGAGAAGAAGCTAATTTTCTTTCCGCAGAAGTAGAGATTATTTCTACAACAGGTTTAACCAAAGAAGAGGTTGTAGATAAAATACTCATTCTTATCAGTGAAAAATACAGCAAAGAAAACAAAATGTCAGATTCTTCCCGCAGGCTGGCAAGATTAATTAGCATACTACAGACTATACCCAGGACATCCTTATTAATCTCTGAAGCCATAAATGAAATTTTACAGGTATTCCCTGAATTGGAGAAGATTAAGGAAGAAAATCTTCCTAAATTTCAACATATTATACGGGTAATTCAATATTTCCAGAAGTTAACCGCAGGAGATTTTGAATATTTTCTCAGGAATTTGAATGAAAAAGAGCGCCGCCAAATGAATAAGGAAGATGAGCAAGAATACATTAATAGGCTTAGGGAGCTATATGAATTCTACCAAAGGCTTCCTCCCCTTGATAAAGAAAGCTTATGGTTAATTGTGATAGCGCATGATATTGGGTATCTCGGCAATCCAGTTACGATTGCACACGATAAGAGGGGGGGCAGATTAATTGAATCAATTATAAACGAGAGATTTGATTATCTGAAGGCGCAGGCGGATTTAGTTAAATATTTAATCGGCAATCATATCCTTTTAGGCAACATTCTATTAGGAATGAATGTGCCGCGATCCCTCCAGAAATTATTGAAAGGAATTCCGGAGATTGACAGGAAGATAAAGGTTGTTAGTTTCTTAAGGATTATGAGTTCTGTTGATTTAGCCGGGCATAATCCTGAGGAGCATTATTTGAGTATGTTCAGGCTAGAGAAGATATTTGAATACGCAGGTATAAATAAATTAGAGCAGGTAGACAGGAGTTTCAAATTCTTCAATCTGCGTTTTGAGGCATTATGCAGAAAGGATATGAGAGAGGTATTATCATTCGAAGAAATCGCTGCCGTAGAATCTTTATTTGATGAAGTCATTAATGAGAAAGAAATTGAGCAATTCAGAAGATATTTAAATAATACAGTTGAGCTTACTTTCTGTATGCCAATTACCACTTACCTCGCCAATACTTCCTATAGAAGCTTATTAAAACTGTTTGTTTTTAGTTGTCAGGTTGCCAGGCTCCAAGGTCGTGACGCAGGAGAGGATATCTTTGAAATTACTTCTGACATTTATGCAGTTTCTAAAGAAACTCAACCAGCAGTGCTTAAATATATTGCTGGTTCTCTAAAAAATGTTTCTGAAAAGATGAGCATTGATGAATTAGAGAAGTATCTTATCAATAACAGGTGGTCTGAATTCTACGGTATCCCCCTGGTGCGCAGGGGTAATCATAAATTGCTGTTAAATGTAAAGAAGTTAGGAGAGATTCTTGCCTCCTCTCCTCTTACCGATACCCTCTTCCGCCGCGCCTTAGCCTTAAACTC
>CAYHWX010000105.1:0-12262 GCA_964360245.1 uncultured Vicingus sp. | reverse complement strand
CTTTACTAGGATTTGGTTGTAGTAAATACCAGAAGTTGCGTAAAAGTTCTGATATGAACTTAAAATACGAAGCGGCTATCAAATACTATGACGAAGAAAAGTACGACAAAGCAATGTCGTTATTTGAAGAGTTAATTCCATTGTATAGAGGTACAGAAAGGGCTGAAAAAGTATATTACTGTTATTGATATTGTAATTTTCAATTGGATTTATTGTATGCTTCTGCCTATCATTTTAAAATTTTTTCAACAACATACCCTTTAAGTACCCACGCTCAAGAAGCCTTGTTTATGTATGCTTATTCCAATTATTTATTATCGCCAATATCATCTTTAGATGCTACTAATACCGTAAATGGAATTAATGCTTTACAGTTGTTTATTAATACCTATCCGGAAAACGAATTAGTGGATTCGAGCAATGTTTTAATGGATAAGTTAAGAGTAAAACTAGAGGAGAAGTCTTATGCAAATTCTAAACAATACTATAAAATATTCAAATATAAAGCTGCTATTATTGCTTTAAACAATACATTACGAGACTTTCCAGAATCAATACATGCCGAAGAAATTACATTTTTGATACTTAAATCCAATTTTTTATTGACCGAAAACAGAATTAAGCAAAAAAAAGTGGAAAGAATTAACGATACTATTGATGCTTATAATACCTTTGCAGATTCTTACAAAGAAAGTAAGTATTTAAAAGAGGCTCAAACCATATTTACGAAGGTGAGCGAAATGAGGAACAAGATTAAAACGGAAAATTTATGACGATGAACTTTAAAAACACAAATGCAGAAACATCCACTATTACTAGAAACATGGATGAAATTGAAAATGTAACAGGTAACATATATGAATCTTGTGTTGTGATTACTAGAAGATCTAACCAAATTGCAGTAGATTTAAAAGAAGAATTAATTGGTAAATTAAATGAGTTTGCTTCTAGTTCTGACAATTTAGAAGAAGTTTTTGAAAATAGAGAACAAATAGAGATTTCGAGATTTTATGAAAGACTTCCAAAAACCAATGCTATTGCGATTAAGGAATTTTTAGATGATAAAATTTATTATAGAAAACCATCAGATACTGAAGGTAAAGTGTAATATTTTTTAAAATGTTGAGCGGAAAAAATATCCTTCTTGGAGTAACAGGAGGAATTGCAGCATATAAAACCGCAAATCTAATTCGATTATTTAAAAAATTGGGAGCAAATGTACAAGTGCTCATGACTCCTAATTCAAAACAGTTTATTACCCCATTAACATTATCAACATTATCCGAAAGACCTGTTTTTTCTGAGTTTTCTGATATCAACACTGGCGAATGGAATAGCCATGTTGAATTGGGAACTTGGGCTGATTTATTTATTATTGCACCTGCCACAGCTAATTCTATTGGTAAAATGGCAAATGGTTTATGCGATAATTTGTTGCTAGCAACTTATCTTTCAGCAAAATGCCCTGTTTTTATTGCACCAGCAATGGATTTAGACATGTACCAACATGCTACAACAAAAGAAAATCTAACTAAATTGCGAAAAATTGGAATTAAAATTATTGATGCTCAAGTAGGAGAATTGGCAAGCGGGTTAGTTGGAAAGGGTAGGATGGAGGAGCCCGAAGAAATTGTTTTAGTTATCGTTGAATATCTAAAAACAGGATTACCATTAGCCGGGAAAAAAGTTTTGATTACAGCTGGTCCAACTTATGAGCAAATTGACCCTGTGCGTTTTATTGGAAACAACTCTTCTGGTAAAATGGGTTTTGAATTGGCAAAAAAAGCAAATCAATTAGGTGCAACTGTCGTTTTAATTTCTGGTCCAACTAAACTAAAGACAACAAGCAACACAATTACTAGAATTGATGTTAAGTCTGCTGCTGAAATGTACCAAGAAGTACAAAGCAATTATAAACAAGCTGATATTATGATAATGGCAGCAGCTGTTGCTGATTACACTCCAATTAATATTGCAAAAGATAAATTGAAGAAAACTGAAAAGGAACTTCAACTAAAATTAAAAACAACTCAAGATATATTAGGTTCAATTGGACAGTTAAAATCTAAAAAACAACTTTTAATTGGTTTTGCCTTAGAAACTAACAATGAAATTAAAAATGCAAAAGAAAAATTAATTCGCAAAAATCTTGATTTAATTATCTTAAACTCCTTAAATGACAAAGGTGCAGGGTTTGAATGTGATACTAACAAGATTACAATTCTTGATAAAAACAATAAAGTAGAAGTATATGAGTTAAAATCTAAATCAGAAGTAGCTTCCGATATTTTTAATAAAATCTTATCTTTACTGTAACTGTATGCAAAATTTTATAAAAATAATAGTTGTTTTTCTGCTTTGTTTTTTGTTAACCAACACAAAAGCACAGGAATTGAATTGTAATGTTCAAGTTAACTCTACCCAAATTCAAGGTTCAGATAAAAGTGTATATGATGCCATGCAGAAATCTATTTTTGAGTTTATTAATACTCGTAAATGGACCAATAATGTATATAAAAATTCGGAACGCATAGAGTGTACTATATTAATAAACATTACCGAACAAATATCTACCAATGAGTTTAAGGGAACCATACAAATTCAATCCAGACGACCAATATTTAACACTTCCTATAATTCAACACTGCTCAACCACATTGATAAGGATTTTGAATTTAAATTTAATGAATTTGATCCCTTAGTCTTTTCAGAAACAACGTTAACCTCTAATTTAACTTCTGTTTTAGCTTTTTATGCGAATATTATTATTGCATTAGATTATGACTCTTATTCTCTAAATGGAGGCACTCGTTATTTTCAAAAAGCACAAACCATAGTTAGTAATGCTCAAGGTGCCCAAGAAACTGGGTGGAAAGCTTTTGAAGGAGAACGAAATAGATATTGGTTGGTTGAAAATATGTTACATCAAAATTATGCTCCTTTAAGAGAATGTTTTTATAAATACCATCGCTTAGGTTTTGATGCTATGGCACAAAATGTTCCTAATGCTAGAGTTGTTGTATTAAGCTCCTTAATTCTTTTAGAAAAAGTTTATGAAAGAAAACCAGGCTCTTTTCTTTTACAAATTTTCTTTAACTCTAAATCAAGCGAAATAACAGACCTTTTTATGGAAGCTTTACCAAAAGAGAAAGCAGATGTTACTAATTTATTGAACAAAATAGATCCAAACAATATGTCCAAATATGACCAAATTGTTAAAGGAAAATAAATGCTAAAACATTTATCAATAACAAACTACGCCATCATTGAAAATCTTGAATTGGAAATCAATAAAGGATTTACCGTTATCACAGGAGAAACAGGAGCTGGAAAATCAATATTATTAGGCGCTTTATCACTTATCTTGGGACAAAGAGCGGATAATTCTGTTTTAAATAATAAGCAAAAAAAATGCATTGTTGAAGGAGAATTTACCTTTAATAAAGAAGATTATAGTAATTTTTTTAAAGAAAATGATTTAGATTTTGAACCTTCAAACATTTTAAGAAGAGAAATTAGTGAAAATGGAAAAAGTAGAGCTTTTATTAATGATACGCCAGTTAGTTTGGCTATTTTAAAAGAACTAACTTCTCAGTTAATTGATATTCATTCTCAGCATCAAGTATTAGAAATTCAAGACAATCGATTTCAAATAAATGTGGTAGATGCTTTTGCAGAATTAGACCATGAAGTTTTATCCTATGCTAATAAGTTTAACAATTATTCCGAAAATTTAAAGCACTTAAACCACTTAATCGAAACTGCTAATAATAAAAGTTCAGCTATTGATTACATTACTTTTCAGGTTAAAGAAATTGAAGAACTGGCATTAAAACCTAATGAGAAAGAAAATATTCAGGCTGAATTGGAAATCATAGTGAATGCTGAGGAAATTAAATCTACATTGGAGAGTACCAGCAATTTATTAATTCATTCTGAGCAAAATTTACTTGCTAATTTAAAAAATGTAACCAAATCATTTGTTAAAATCAATCATTGTTCGGAGGAGTATAAAGCAATATATGACAGGCTAACGAGCGTTATTATTGA
The DNA here is from genome assembly GCA_964360245.1 of uncultured Vicingus sp. Classification (GTDB taxonomy): domain Bacteria; phylum Bacteroidota; class Bacteroidia; order Flavobacteriales_E; family Vicingaceae. Next base: position 8,212 of record CAYHWX010000105.1, on the reverse strand, counting down.
ATTGGAAGATATTGCAAGTGATGTTGATAAAATTAACAACGACTTCGAATTCAATCCAGAAAACTTAACTTATTTAAATGATAGATTAAGTAAAATATTTTCACTAGAACAAAAACATAATTTAACCAACACAGCAGAAATTCTTGAGTTATTAGAAAATCTAAAATCACAATTACTTGATTCAAGTTCTTACGAAGAAAGAATTTTGGAACAAAAAAATCTAATCATTCAGCAAAAAGAGGAATTAACATTAATTTCCAACAAAATATCTAAAAAAAGAAAAGAAAGTTTTCAGAAGTTAATCAAAAATATTATTTCTAATTTAAATCAGTTGGGAATGGCTGACGCTACATTCATTATCAACCATCAGAAGCTTCCTGAATTAAGTATTACAGGCATTGATAAAATTGATTTTCTATTTTCTTCTAACAAAGGTGTTGAGCCTAAACCTTTAAACAAAGCAGCTTCCGGAGGTGAATTATCGAGGTTAATGTTGACTATTAAATCCATTTTAGCAAGAAATAGAAATCTTGCTACCATAATTTTTGACGAAATAGACTCTGGAGTCTCTGGTGATATTGCTGATAAAATGGCGGTAATAATGAAAAAAATAAGCAATAATATTCAAGTAATAGCAATTACTCATTTGCCTCAAGTAGCAGCAAAAGGGGAAACTCATATCAAAATATATAAGGAAAATGTAAATGGAATAACCAAAACATTTTTAACTGAGTTAACAAAAAATGAAAGGATAGATGAATTAGCAAAAATGCTGAGCGGAAAAAAATTAAGCACAGCCGCTATAGAAAATGCTAAAGTTCTTTTAGAAAATGATGATTTAAAATAATTTCTTATTAATTTTAGCAGCTACTTATACTTATTGATGCGTAATTCAAAAAAATATTATTTCTTTCTTTTAATTCCAATACTTTTTTTATTTACAACTACTTCAAGTGGTTGTGATCCCCATAGAAAAGGTGCTGTAGTTAAGCAAGGAGGTGCACCAAGATCTGTAAAATACCATTCAAAACCTGCTTCTGCAAAGAGACAAAGAAAAAATAACTATTAATTTACATTACTTTTTTTATCTATATATTTGCACGTTGAGTAAAAATAATAATTGTGTATGTCATATAATCTTTTAAAAGGAAAAAAAGGAATCATTTTTGGAGCATTAAATGTGGATTCAATTGCTTGGAAAGTAGCTCTAAAAGCTCATGAAGAGGGTGCCGAATTTATATTAACTAATGCTCCTGTTGCTTTAAGAATGGGTGAACTAGACGAACTAGCTAAAGCAACTGGATCAGATGTTGTTCCAGCTGACGTAACATCTATCGAGGATTTAGAAAATTTATTTAGTAAAGCAGCAGAAAAATTCGGAAAAATTGATTTTATTTTACACTCAATTGGGATGTCTATTAATGTTAGAAAAAAAATTCCTTACACAGAATCTAATTACGATTTTTTCGCTAAAGGCTTAGATATATCAGCAATTTCATTCCATAAAGTAATGAAAATAGCTAAAGAAAAAGACATTATGAATGAATGGGGTTCTATTGTTGCACTTTCTTATATCGCTGCTCAATTAGCTATTCCTGGGTATAATGATATGTCTGATGCAAAATCGCTATTAGAATCTATTGCCAGAACTTTTGGATATTATTATGGGCTTGATAAAAAAGTAAGAGTCAACACAATTTCTCAATCTCCAACCAAGACTACTGCTGGCAATGGCATTAAAGGATTCGATTCTTTATATAATTTTTCTAATGACAATTCTCCTTTAGGAAATGCTCCTTCTGATGCTTGTGCTGACTATTGCATTACTTTGTTTTCTGATTTAACAAAATACGTAACTATGCAAAATTTATTTCATGATGGAGGCTTCTCTAAAACAGCAGTTACCGATAAAGTTATCAACAAATTTTTAGAATAATAATAATTACTTTATAAAAAAAACCATTAAATAAATTCTTTAATGGTTTTTTTATTTCATCCAATAAAAAGATATTTACCCTTCTTTATCTTGTTCTACATCTGGGTTTTTTTTCTTTTTTGGAGTTTTCGAAATAGAAAAAACTAGCTCTTGAGTTACAGTATCAAGTTTCACATTGATGGTGTTTCCTTCGACGAGATTGGATTGAATTATTTCTTCAGCTAAAGGATCTTCCAAATATTTTTGGATAGCTCTTTTTAATGGACGTGCTCCATAAGCAGAATCATAACCTTTTTCAGCAATAAAATCTTTTGCCTCATCAGAAAGGTTAATATGATAACCTAACTCTTCAATTCTTCCATAAAGACTTTTTAATTCAATATCTATGATTTTATGAATATCCCCTTTCTCTAAAGAATTAAAAATAACAACGTCATCAATTCTATTTAAAAACTCTGGTGCAAATGCTTTTTTAAGAGCATTTTTAATAACTCCAGCCGTGTTGTCATCAGAACTTTCTTTTTTAGCAGAAGTGGAGAAACCAACTCCTTGACCAAAATCTTTTAATTGTCTAGAGCCAATATTGGAAGTCATGATGATAATCGTGTTTTTAAAATTAATTTTTCTTCCCGAACTATCAGTTAATAAACCGTCATCAAGTGCTTGTAATAATAGATTAAATACATCGGGATGAGCTTTTTCAATTTCATCTAACAACACAATAGAGTATGGTTTTCTTCTTACTTTTTCAGTAAGTTGACCACCTTCTTCGTAGCCAACATATCCAGGAGGAGCACCAACTAATCGAGATACAGCAAATTTTTCCATGTACTCGCTCATGTCTATTCTAATTAAAGCATCTTCGCTATCAAATAAATATTTGGCTAAAACTTTTGCAAGCTGTGTTTTTCCAACACCAGTAGGACCTAAAAATATAAACGAACCGATAGGTTTATTGGGATCTTTTAAACCTGCTCTATTTCGTTGGATAGCTTTTACAACTTTTTTAATAGCTTCTTTTTGACCAATGACTTTGTCATTAATCTCATCATACATTTTTCCTAAGCGATCTCCTTCAGCTTGAGCAATTCTTTGAGTTGGTATCCCTGTCATCATCGCAACCACTTCAGCAACATTGCTTTCAGAAACAACTTCTTTGTGATTTTTAGTTTCTTCTTCCCACGCCTTTTTTGCGGTATTTAAATCTTCAAGAAGTGTTCTTTCACTATCTCTTAATTGTGCCGCCTCTTCATACTTTTGACTCCTAACTACATGATTTTTTTTATCTTTAATTTCTTCTATTTTCTTTTCAATTTCAATAATATTTTTTGGAACTTTAATATTAGTGATGTGAACTCTAGAACCAGCTTCATCCAACGCATCGATAGCTTTATCAGGTAAGTGTCTATCTGTCATGTATCGATCTGTTAATTTTACACAAGCAACGATTGCCTCAGGGGTATAGGTTACATTGTGGTGATCTTCGTATTTTTCTTTTATGTTATGTAAAATTTCAATAGTTTCACTTACAGTAGTCGGTTCAATAATTACTTTTTGAAATCTTCTTTCTAAAGCACCATCTTTTTCAATATATTGTCTATACTCGTCAAGAGTTGTTGCACCAATACATTGTAATTCGCCTCTTGCTAACGCAGGTTTAAACATATTAGATGCATCTAATGAACCAGAAGCACCACCAGCACCAATTATAGTGTGAATTTCATCAATAAATAAGATGATATCTGGAGATTTTTCTAATTCATTCATTACGGCTTTCATTCTTTCTTCAAACTGACCTCTATACTTTGTTCCAGCTACCAATGAAGCCAAATCAAGCGTAACTAGTCGTTTTCCAAAAAGAACACGAGAAACTTTTTTCTGAATAATTCTTAAAGCTAATCCTTCTGCTATTGCAGACTTTCCAACTCCAGGGTCACCAATTAGTATTGGGTTATTTTTTTTTCTTCTACTTAATATTTGAGAAACTCTTTCTATTTCTTTTTCTCTACCAACTATTGGGTCTAATTTTCCATCTTCGGCATATTTCGTTAAATCTCTACCAAAATTATCTAAAACTGGAGTTTTAGATTTAGTGGTACCAGCACCTTTTGAAGAACCAGAACTACCCATAAACCCTTTACCGGAATCGCTATTACTATCATCATCGTCATCATCATCTGGAGGATTGTTAGGAAAATCTGCTTTAAAAGTTTCTTCCTCAGTAATATTTAAAATCATTACTTCATCTCTTACTGCTTCATAATTGACATTTAATTCATTTAAAGCATTGGTTGCGATATTATCACCTCCTTTCAAAATTGAAAGTAGTAGATGTTCAGTTCCAATAACATTATTTTTTAAAACTTTAGCTTCAAGGTAAGTTACTTTTAAAACTTTTTCTGCTTGTTTTACTAACGGAATGTTTGAAAGTTGTGTATTTGAACTATCACCAACTTTAGTTAATGATTCAATTTTTTTTCTTAATTCCTTTAAATCAACTCCTATATTGGAAAGAATTTTAACAGCTAATCCATTTCCTTCTCTCAGAATACCTAATAATAAATGCTCAACACCAATGTAGTTGTGCCCTAATCTTAAGGCTTCCTCTTTGCTATAGGTTATTACATCCTTTACTTTTGCTGAAAAATTTGCGTCCATACTATTTTATTTTATTGCTCAACTTATTAAAATTAAGATTAATTGAACTAATTCAAAAATAATTATATATGTATTTTCATTATTGTTAATTGAAATACCTTTTTCAACAGAATTTTGTTAGTAAGTAAGCATTAAAAATAGCTCATTTTTACGATGATTTTGCGTACTTTCGAAAAGCTAAAAAAAATAAAGTTTTTAGGATAAAAAAATATAGAAAATAAATTAAAAAAATGATAGAAGGAGAAAAAATAATAAAAATAAATATTGAGAAAGAAATGAAGTCAGCTTACATCGATTATTCGATGTCTGTTATTGTTTCTAGAGCACTTCCAGATGTTAGAGATGGTTTAAAACCTGTCCATAGAAGAATATTGTTTGGAATGATGGAATTAGGTGTTCGTTCCAACACTCCATTTAAAAAATCTGCAAGAATAGTAGGAGAAGTATTAGGTAAATACCATCCACATGGTGATACTGCTGTTTACGATTCAATGGTTCGTATGGCTCAAGAATGGTCACTAAGATATATGTTGGTAGATGGACAAGGAAACTTTGGTTCGGTTGATGGAGATAGTCCAGCAGCTATGAGGTACACCGAGGCAAGATTAAAAAAGATTGCTGAAGAGATGCTTGCTGACATTGATAAAGAAACAGTTGATTTTACACTCAACTTTGATGATTCTTTAGAAGAACCAACCGTACTTCCTACAAGAATACCTGCATTATTGCTTAATGGTGCCTCTGGTATTGCTGTTGGGATGGCAACGAATATGGCTCCTCATAATTTAACTGAAGTTATTGATGGAACTATTGCATATATTGATAATAGAGATATTGATGTAGAAGGATTAATGAAGCACATTAAAGCACCTGATTTTCCAACTGGAGGCATAATTTACGGTTACCAAGGGGTAAAAGATGCTTTTGCAACAGGAAGAGGAAGAATTGTAATAAGAGCAAAAACCGAATTAGAAGAAACTAGTTCAGGTAGGCTGAGAATTATTATTTCAGAAATACCTTACCAAGTTAATAAGGCAGATATGATTAAAAAAACTGCTGATTTAATAAATGATAATAGTATTGATGGAATCTCAGACATTCGTGATGAATCCGATAGAAATGGAATGAGAATAGTTTATGAACTAAAAAGAGACGCTATTCCTAATGTTGTTTTAAATAACCTATTTAAACATACAGCCTTGCAGTCATCTTTTAGTGTAAATAATATTGCCTTAGTAAAAGGAAGACCAGTTGTTCTTAATTTAAAAGATATTATTGTTGAGTTTGTTGAATTTAGACATGAAGTTATTGTTAGAAGAACAAAATTTGAATTAAGAAAAGCAGAAGAAAGAGCTCATATTTTAGAGGGATTAGTTATTGCTTCAGATAATATTGATGAAGTAATTAAATTAATTAGAGCTTCTAAGAGTCCAGATGAAGCAAGAGAAAAATTAATGGAACGCTTTAATTTAAGTGACCTCCAATCTCGAGCTATTGTTGAAATGCGTTTAAGACAGTTAACCGGATTAGAACAAGATAAATTAAGAGCCGAATACGAACAACTAATGTTAACCATAGAGGATTTAAAAGATATTTTGGCTAACGAATCAAGAAGAATGCAAATTATTGTTGATGAATTAACAGAAATTAAAGACAAGTATGGGGATGAAAGAAGAAGCGAGATAGAATACGCAGGTGGAGATTTTAGTATAGAAGATATGATTCCAGATGAAACAGTAGTTGTTACTATTTCACACCTTGGCTACATGAAACGAACATCCTTATCAGAGTATAAGCTTCAAAATAGAGGAGGAGTTGGTTCTAAAGGAACTGCGACAAGAGACGAAGACTTCTTAGAACAATTGTTTATTGCAACTACTCATAATTATTTGTTGGTATTTACAGAGAAAGGAAAATGTTTCTGGATGAGAGTTTTTGAGGTTCCAGAAGGCACCAAACAATCAAAAGGTAGAGCCATACAAAATTTGTTAAACATTGAAAATGATGATAAGGTTTTAGCATACATTAATGTTAAAAATTTAAAAGACCAAGAATATATTAATAGCAATTACATTGTAATGTGTACTACGAAAGGCGTTATTAAAAAAACAACTTTAGAAGCATATTCCAGACCACGAACCAATGGAATTAATGCTATTACTGTTAGAGAAGGAGATAAATTGTTAGAAGCAAAACTAACTTCTGGTTCAGATGAAATTATAATGGCACTTAAATCAGGAAAGGCTATTCGATTTAATGAATCTAAAACTCGACCAATGGGAAGAAACGCTGCTGGAGTAAGAGGTATTAGATTGGCAAATGAAAAAGATGAAGTAATAGGTATGATTACTATTCCTGATGTTAATAATGCGAATGTTTTAGTAGTATCCGAAAATGGCTATGGTAAACGCTCTGGAATAGAAGATTATAGAGTAACCAATAGAGGTGGAAAAGGAGTTAAAACATTAAACATTACAGAAAAAACGGGAAATTTAATAGCTATTAAAAATGTAACAGACAATGATGATTTAATGATAATTAATAAATCAGGAATAGTCATTAGACTTGCTGTGGCTAACCTCCGAGTAATGGGAAGAGCAACACAAGGAGTTCGTTTAATTAATTTAAAAGGAAACGACACCATTGCAGCTGTTGAAAAAATAGAAAAAACAGAAGATGAAGAAGTTGTTGTTGGGGAGAGCGGAGAAACAATCATTCAACAGGCTGATGAGTCAATACCTTCTGATGATTTCATTTCAGATGATGAACCTTCTGATGAACAAAAAGATGGCAAGGATGTTGATAATAATGAGGAAGATTAATATTTTTAACAAAAAAATGACAAAATGAAAAAATACATTATAGTTGCAACAGCATTTGCAATTACATCTGTTGTTGTTGCTCAAAAAACAAAAGTTCAAACTGCTTTTAGTTACAATGAAGCATTTGAACGAAATGAAAAATGTAGTGAATTGGCTAATGGCATCGAAGCTATTAATGCCGCAATAGAACACGAGCAAACGAAAGATTGGGCAAAAACTTGGTATTATAGAGGAAATTTATATTTTAATTTGTTGGCAAGTAACAATCAAGAATGTAAAGCAATTGATGCTGGTGCTTTAGAAAAATGTGCTGATTCCTACTTAAAAACATTGGTGTTAAATTTTGAAGACCTTGAATTAAAAAAGTTAGACCTACAAAAAGAAGATGGATCCGACATGATGAAATTTTTTGGTGCTTTACAAAATAATAGTAGAGTAGATGATGAAATGTACACCGCAGATATCATGGGCAGAAAATTACCTGGTTTGGCAAGTTTATATGCGAATGAAGGTGTTGGTAATTTTACTAAAAAGGATTATAAAGCTGCTCAAGCAAGTTTTGGAAAGTCTATGCTCTTAAATCAATTAGGAGGAAAAATGGATACCACAATATTATACAATACTGCTTTAGCTTCAGAATATGCAGGTGATAATGATGCTGCCAAACAATTATATGATGCCTTAATTATGCTAAAATACAATGTGGATGGTAACGGTGCAGATTTATATCGTTCCATGTCTAAGATGTATAAAAAAGAAGGAAACAAAGAAAAAGCAATGGAATATATAAAGAAAG
>CAYHWX010000104.1:0-12475 GCA_964360245.1 uncultured Vicingus sp. | reverse complement strand
TTTTGTTTAACACATTCTTCAATTGCCTTTACTGCATAAATTTGATAAGGTCGCATAACGAGCAATTTCTGTTCGCTTTCCACCAAAATCATATACTTGCTTATCATTTCACCAAGTGTACACTTGCCAAGAAATTTTTCAGTGAATGAATCAAGGTGCGTGATTTTCTTATTGCTTTCGTCTGCTAATTGATAAATCGGCAAAAACTGTTCGTCTGCATTAAATTGAAAATGCTGAATCTTGTTATTTGCAAAATAGTAGGTGTTACTTCTATTGCTAACAATGAATAATTGCATAAAACAAAGCAATGAATTTCCGTAACCGTTACCCGGTTCGTTTTTGTAATCCACGATTTGCTGCATTACTTTTCGTGCTGAAATGTAAAGTTTCTTTAACTCTATTTGCACGACAGGTAAGCCATTAATCAGTAATATGATGTCGTAGCGTTGGTGGCTGTTCTCGGTATTGATTCGTAACTGACTGATAACTTCAAAATCGTTTTTGCACCAATCTTTGATATTTACCAATGTGTAATGCAAAGGTGTTCAATCCTCACGTTGAAAATATTGTCTTTCACGCAATTTTTTAGATGCAACAAATACATCAGAGTTGATAATTTCCTCCCTCAGTCTTAAAAACTCATTATCTGTCAAGTGAACACGGTTGAGTTCTTCAAATTTGGCTTTGAAGTTTTGCTCAAGCGTTTTTCTGTCAACTATGTCAGGGCGATAGATATATTTAAGCCCTTTTAGCTGCTCAATTAAATTTTCTTCTATTTGGAGTTCTTTAGTCATTCTTTTCTATTAACAAATCTTTTACATTCACCTCAAGAATTTCGGCTATACGATATAAAACTTCTAAACTAGGTTGTGTTCGGTTTTGCACATAAGAGTTAACCATGTTAAAACTTTTACCTAATTTTTCGGCTAACCAAACTTGTTTAATCCCCTTTTCTTCCAGTACTTATTTGATGCGGTTCGTTGCTTCAATTTTTGAAGTGGAAAAATACAGCTAAATTTTTAATTTATTTCGAATTTTAAGATGTTTTTATTAAGGCAAAGTTAGATAAGTTGGGCGTGCTCCCGAGCACTCGGGATCGGACAACTGCGAAGCATTTATAAACACCCGAATAAATAAAAAATAGTTGATAATCCGCTATATCTTTCTGTGAAAAACAGAAAGGATGCCGATTCAAATAAGCGAAGTATGCTATTCAAAAAAATCATCAGGATTAAAAGGAATATCATCGTCTGGGTCGTGGTCGTTATAATTTACTCCAGGAGGATTAAATAAACCCCATCTATCTATCATGTAATTCCAAGGGTCAAAAGTTTTTACCCATTCGGCAAATTCAATGCGAAACAATTCAATTTCTTCTCGTAACAGATTTAAATAATCAAACCCATCAATATCAAACATCTTTAATCCAGAGCAATTGGTACTTATTTCTCTAGCTGCTTTTCTTATGATTGCTGCATTTTCCATTTTTAAATCATACAAATCGACTGCATCGGCTCCAGCAATTTTTGCAGCAATAATATAAGAATTAGCAACAATATCATCTACATACGATTTAGCCATTAACAATTCTGTGTTTTTGAGATTTGCATCAATAGATTCATTAATGAAAGTGGTTATTTTACCAGCTAAATCAATAATTTCAACGGCTTTTTTATAGACAGGCAGTTTTTTAAAATGGTCTAATTCCGCATCTTCTTCGTCTTCAAACATAAAGTTCGTTCCTCACAAGTTAAAACTAAATTAATTAATAACTAAACAAAGTTAAACTGTTATTGATTTAGTGTGACCATGTATCAACTAATCCATTTCCATTATATCCAGGTGATTTTAAGAACAAAGTGTCTGTAATAGTGTCAATTTGAAAAGTAATTTGTCCCCCACTAAATGTGATAGAATCATTTTGATTTAAGAATGTTCCAGATGGAATATAATAAATGCTTGTATCAGATGTATGTTCAAAATAAAAGTTCCAAGCACCTAAATCTATAGGTTGGCTATAATAGGAAGCATTATATAAAGTAATACTTTGATTGGTAATTGGTAAAAATTCAACCCTGAGAATATCTACAAATACTGCATTAGCCCCTAAGCCAGATGATTTCCAAGTAGGTTTCTCATCTTCTTTAGAACAACCAAAAATGAGTATCAAGGAAAAGAAAAATATGAGGGAAAGTGGTTTCATGATTAATAATCACACAAATATAAAAAGAAAACTACTTTGTTGTGTCTTAATAATTTAACACTTACATAAACCTTAGGGTTTTCTCTTAGAGCTACCAAAAAGATAACCCATAAAAAATATTGCCAGGCAAATAACAATGATAATAATAACTCTCATAATAAATCTTGTTAACAAACAAATATACAATTAATAAAACTCTTTTTTTATACACAATAGATATTATCTTATTTTTAAAATAACTTATAACCACACATTATCCTTCTTATCTAAATTTTTAATATATTTGGTATTATTAATAACCACTTTCTACTAATGATACACTATAAAAACAGCCTAAGAAAATTTAATTTGTTACTTTTTTTATGTTTCAACATTTTAAACTTATTCTCACAAAATAACAATTCTGGGCTTGCTTCTAGTTTGAATCCTAAAGAAAATCGAAATATTTTGGAAGATCGTTCTACATGGAAAGAAGTTGTTAGTGAACGAAAAATTTTCTCCAGCACCTATTTAACTCCAGATGCTAGAATTATTACTCATTATAGCAAACAACCGCTTAACTATTACAACTCTAACGGAATATTAATCCCTGTAGATATTCAGCCTGTTTCAACAATAAAAGGATTAACCGCAAATCACCAACCTAATGAGGTGTCTTTGCTAACTAATGGCTCTATTGAAATACATACCGGAGATGGTTCTACACTTATTTTCTCTAAAAATTATAAAATAAATGGAACTATAGTTTCTGCTTCTTCAATAAAACAAGATGGTTTAAATTCAACCATGTTAACAAACATTTCAGGAGTTACTAAAACATTTGAATTTCGTTTTAACAGTTTAAAATATAATTATGTTCTTAATACACCAATCACCACATTATCCACCGATTTTATTATTGAAGAAGAAATTTCAATGCCAGAAAATTCAAAAATTCAACCCGATGTAACTTATGGAAAACAAGATGCTAGAGGTTGGCTTGGACCATTATTAATTGTTTCTGATAACGGCAAAGAGTTAGGAACTATGCGTGGTGCAGTTTGTTATGATGCCAACAATAACTACATCACGGCTGCTTATCAATTTGAAAAGATAAATGGTAAACAAAAAATAAAAATTATTGTTCCTAACTCATGGATAAATGACCCTAGTCGAGTTTACCCAATTACCATCGACCCATTGGTAACTGGACCTACAGCCACTTTTACTGGTTCATTTATTCCTTCATGTATTAGTCCTGCGAGTGCCTCTGATAGTATTTTAGTGACTATTCCTGCCAACATTTCTGTAACAGGTTTTTTTGTGAGTGGAAGTTTTTATGCAGATCCATTTTCTACCGCCATTATGAATGATGGAGCTATGTTTTTTAGTACTAGTTGCAATACTTCCTCCTCGTTCACAACAACTGGTGCCGCAGGACTTTCGCCAGGAACAGCATATTTAACGGAATATGATTTAAAGAATCCATTACTGTGCTGCATACCTCAGTCTTGCTCTATTCAAACTTTTTATTTGTCGATGCACATCACCCGAACAGTTGGAGGAACAGGATGTAACACGTCCTATATTTACCACGACCCTTTTGGTGGTTACCCTTTTAGTGCTTATGTGGAAGGGCGAACCATAGAAGGTTTTGGTCCACTTTTTACTGTAACACCAACGACTGTATGCTCTAACGAATGTACAATTACCGGAACAGTTTACATCAAATACGGGGTTCCTCCATTTACCATTACACATCCTTGGATGTCTGGAAGTGTTTCTGTTGGAACCCCTGCTGGATGTTCAACTGCAAGTAATATTAAAGTGTTAACATTAGATATCCCAAATTGCCCATGGACTTGTGATACTATTTCAACATTAACTGTTCCATCACCAACTATAATTGATGCTTGTGGAACTGTTCTTACAGGAACACCAACCGACAATATTACCATAAAAGAAGTGCCAGAAGTTACTGCTTCGCCTAGTTCAATCACTATCTGTTCAGGGGAAACGTTTAGTACAACCATAACTCCTTGTTTGGGTACAAGTGTGATTAGTTGGAGTGGAAATTCAACGAGCGGTAATGGAACAACAATTAGCCAAACATTAACAAATACAGGCACAACCGTATCTTCAACAGTATATCAAGTATCTGCAGTAAATAATTCTTGTCAGTCGGATACTATTACTGTTACTGTTAATACTGTTCCGATACCAATTGCAAGTTTTAATGCAAGTCCGCAACCAGTAGTTGTAAATACTCCCCTAATTTTTACAGACAATACAGCTGTGTTTGGAGATACTGCAAACTCTTGGTTTTGGACTTTTGGAGATGGATTTTCTGGTTTTTATCAAAATCCTACCTATGTTTATTCAGCTACAGGAACATATACGGTATGTTTAGCAATGCAAACAACCGAGGGTTGTGTTGACACAGTTTGTCAGGAAATAGAAGTTATACCACTTGAAATAATAGTACATAATTTAGTGTTTCCAAATGTTGTTACTCCAAATGGAGATAACATGAATGACGCACTTTATTTCAAAGATTTAGAATTTTTTGGAACAAACAAATTAGAAGTGTTTAATCGTTGGGGGCAATTAGTGTATCAAAAAGATAATTATTTGAACGATTGGGTTCCGGATAATGTTTCCGATGGAACTTATTATTATATTCTTACTATTGAAAACGGTGAAAAATACACCCGCTTTTTAGAAATATTTAAATAACTTAACCTGAATATTTTCTGATTCTTGCTACTAAAACTCTTACTTAAGTTGTTTTACTTTTTATTATTAAAACGGAAAGAAAACAGGAATTAAGAAAGTGGCAATAATCCAAAATAGAATGTTTAATCCTGTTCCAACTTTTACAAAATCCATAAATTTATAATTACCAGCACTATAAACCATCGTATTACATTGGTAACCGACAGGTGTTGCAAAACTTGCCGATGCTGCAAAAGTAATTGCCATTAAAAATGGGACGGGACTTAACCCTAAATTATGAGCTGTTGCAATTGAAATTGGTGCTAATAAAGCAGCAGTAGCATTGTTCGACATTATTTCGGTAAGCAGAGAAGTAACCAAATACAAACCTGAAACAATTGCTATTGGTCCCCATTGTCCTAATTTATCAACAATGCTGCTTGCGATAAGAATATCCAATTTGGTATTTTTCATGGCAACCCCTAAACTTAATGCTCCCACCAATAAAAAAACAACTTTCCAGTTAATGGCTTCGTAAGTTTCTTTCATCGATAGGCACTTTAACAATACCAACAATACTACACCAGCAATAGTTCCAACCATAATATCTAGTATTTCGAATGTGGCTAAACCAATTATTGCCAACATAATTGAGATCACAATGAAAAACTTTTTTTTGTCAAAATCTAACAAGGTGTCTTCAGAAATCAATACAAATGGATTGTTTTGCTCTGTTTCTAATTTTTTTATTTCTTTAATGTAGTGGTTTTTCACTTCAGCTAAAATTACGTCACCAGCTTTTAGGGTTACTTGATATAAATCCTCGTGAACTATTTCATCTCGGTGTTGAATGGCTAAAGGAATAGCCCGAAAACGCCTCCTAAAATCAACTTCACGTAAAGTTTTATCCTCTAGTTCGGAATTGGAAGTGATGACCATTTCAACCAACGTGGAATTTTTTCCTTTAAAATCCTCTCCTCCTATTTTAATAGAAGAAGCAACCATAATTTTTGCTCTATCCTTCAGTAGCTTAATTTTCTCAACATTACATCGTACTTTTAAAATATCGTTGGCAAGCAACACAAAATCTCCTGCTGGTAAATTAAAACTTTCATTTCCTCTTCTCACTTCAATCACATCCATTTCTAAATCCTTTACTAAAGCCGATTCCATAATGGTTTTTCCAACAGCATCTGAATTTTCGAGCAATTCAATTTCCGATAAATAATTTCTCATCCCAAATTTTGTTTTCAAATCCTCTTCCTTTCTATCTGGCAAAAGTTTTACTCCAATAAAAACCATGTATAAAATACCAGCAGCTAAAAAAACTAAACCCATAGTAGTCATATCAAACATAGAAAAAGGTTGCAATCCTTCTTTTTCGGCAATTCCACTTACCAAAATATTTGTTGAAGTTCCAATCAACGTACAAGTTCCTCCAAATATGGTGGCAAACGATAAAGGAATTAACATTTTGGTAGGATTTTGCCCTGAAGCATGAGCAATTTGTATGACTACAGGAATAAAAATAGCTACTACTGGTGTGTTATTAATAAAAGCAGAAATTACAGCAACAACTATCATCATTAAAGCAATCCCTAATGTAAAATTGGTTCGAAACAAGTTGGATAACCGATAAGTTAGAAATTGCAATGCACCAGTTTTAAGCAATGCTGCACTCAACACAAACATAAAGGCAACGGTAACAGTAGCTTTGTTGCTAAACCCTTCTATGCCTTCTTGTGGACTGACGATTCCAAATAGAATTAAGGTTATCATTACTAATAAGGCGACCAAATCAATAGAAATGATTTCGGTTGCAAACAATACAATTGCTCCTAGTATTACAATGATGGTGATAATGGCATCTGCTGACATAAAACTATTTTTTTTTACAAATATACAAAGTCTATTGGATTAATAGACTAATAAATATAAAAAAAAATTATTGACTAGATTTTTCTCTTTTTATGATTTCTGTTAAAGTAGCTTTTTTGAGCAGGTCAACAGTTTGGTTTCGCACTTCTAAAAAAACCGAACGAATGCCACAAGATGCTTCATCTTTACATTCTTCGCACTTTTGATAATATTTGAAAGTAACACAAGGAAGTAAAGCAATTGGTCCATCAAACAAGCGCATTATATCTGCCATACTTACATCGTCTGGAGATTTTAAGAGAAAATAACCTCCACCTTTTCCTTTTTTACTCGCCAAAATTCCATCATTTTTTAAATCGAGTAAAATGGCTTCCAAAAATTTTTGAGGAATATGCTCATGCAATGCTATTTCACTAATTAAAATTGGTGTATTATCATTTCTCTTGGCTAAATACACTAAGGCATTAATGGCATATTTTGTTTTTTTGGAAATCATGTAACAAAGGTAATTGTTTGAACTAGAAATTAAGTCACTTCCCTCCTATTTCTTTCCTATTAGAAATAATTATTTGAACTTTTGAAGGAACTTAAGATTTAGCCTGTTTCTCTTAATAAAAAAATTAATAAATGCTTATAACAAAACTTATTATTTGATTGGAATTCCTTTTTTGTAGGTATAGTTTTTATCTTTAGAGAGGTAATCAACATTATTATCCACTTCAAAACTTTGATAGTCGCAGGATATTGCATGATGTAAATAAAAAACGTTTTTATTATCCTTAGAATGTTTCCTTCCCAGTACCTCAAAATTGGAGGGATTGGCTTCTACAATTTTCTGAAGATCACAATAAACAGCATCCTTATCTTTTGTATATCCCCAAGATAACACTTCAAAGGTTTTGCTATCAATCCCTTCTAATATCAATCCATTAAGATAAACATTGTTATTATCTTGGTAATAACCACACTCTATAGCATGAAAACTCTTAGCATCGCTATTTTTAAGCACATTAAGACCATTGCACAGCATTACTCCATCGCTTCCCAAAAAACAGTTTTTTAGTACTTTAAAGTTGGCTCCATTCATCCCTTCTACCTTTATGCCATTATAATATACGTAATTTTTATCATTAGCATATCCATATTCTAATACAGTAAAGCTCGCAGGATCGGAAGTTTCAATTACTTTCCCATTTAAATATACGGATAAGGTGTCTTTTGCATAGTTTGAATTAGAATCACCTATTAGTGTAAATGTAGATGAAGCTGCACCGTCAACTTTTAATAGCTTTCCAGATTCGTTATATTTATTCCTATAATAGACATTTTTATTGTCGGCACAATAGGCGAAACCAACTGACTTAAAGCTTTTTTTGTCTATGTTAGCTACTGGCTTTCCTTTAAAGTAAATAGAAGTATTATCTTTTGCAGTACCATCTTCACACCTAAAAGAATTGATGTTGGCATTAACAACCAATTCAAATAAATCATAATCACTACTGTAATAAATTTTTCCATTTTTGCTATAATAGTTTCCATCTCCCCAATAATTATCGCAGCTTTCTATCAATTTATAATCACGAGAAGCTTTATTCATTCCGTCATGCATCATAGCGGTTCCACACCTAAAATGGTAAGGATAATCGTCAATAATCAGGTCATCACCATCACCACCCGATGAAGTACAGGTTTGACCAAAGGCAGGAATTAAAATTGAAAAAATAAGAATTTGCGTTAGCAATAATGTCTTGAATTTCATACTCAATTATTTAAAAATTATTAGATGATGGTAAATAGTAATTTCCATAAATAGTGGATGATTAATAATTTAATGTATCAAAAATAATACCAGCTAAAGAAATTGAGCAAGATAACTGCTTGGAAAAGGTTTAATAATTATTAACTCGTGGTGCATTTGATAAAAAATTTGTCCATTCGAGTGAATTTCACGATTGAAATGAGTGAAATTTGTATCGAGAATTCAAATTTTTAGAAGAAAAAGTGTTTCCTCGATACATTTTTATTGAAAACTAAGCCCAATTGCACTACGGGTAATTATTAATTTTTTAATACTTTAAAAGCTTGGTTGTTGATAATAATAATGTAGTAACCAGTTACTAAACTCCTTAAATCAATTTTGTTACCCGATTTTTCCACTTGAATTTGTTTTCCATCTATCCCAAACAATTTAATAGTAGCATTATTTGGTGCTGTTGTGTATAAAAATCCGTTGGTAGGGTTTGGAAAAATTAAAATTGGATAATTTGCTGAACTATTTTCAACAATTAATGTTGGTAAAGTGCAATTGCCTGGTAAATTGACATCCATATAGATAGAGCGTGATTCAAACCACCATTTTAAGTAATCAACTTCTTCTTGATAAGTATTACCTACAAAATAATTCCAATTTACATAAACACCCAAAATGGGCCATTCCGTAAAGTTTCGTTGTTGAGATTCATCTAAATAAGAAGCAATGGAATCTATCCAATTATTGATACTATTTGTTTTTAAAATAGTTGAACGCAAATACTGCCAGCGACATTGAAGCTCATTGGCAAAAGTTGTATCTTGCAATAATCTTTGCCACCACAGTGGAGGCTCTGTTGGAAAAGTTGGACAAACACTGGCAAAATTATATTGCCATCCTGTGGTATCATAAGCATCGCAATAATCAGCATTGCCATAAGAAAGATTAAAATCCCACATCGGACCACAGGTTAGTTTACCTCCTTTACTATCTTTATCCTTGTACATAAAACTACTTGAACGATAACCGTCAACTGTTCTTCCCAACTCTTGCATCAACATAAAATCAATAAAAGAAAGCGTGTTAATATATGGTCTATATCCAATAATTGAATCTGTAAAGTTGGGTCCATAAACAGCATTTTCGAAATCTATTACGTAATTTTTAATGTAATCTCTTTGGGGCTGAGTCAACTCTAAATATTCTGGGTCATGATATAAAAACAATAGTTTAGATTGGTAGGGAGAAGTCCAAGTGGTGCTACTACTTCCCGTTAATTTGTCTATCTTAATGATATATCCACCAGTTAATGAGTCGCCAGCATTATCGTTACTATCTAATTTAGCAATATCTACTCTATTATTATCTCTTTTAACTCTTTCTAGCAAAGTAAAAACGCCCATGTACTGGCTATCAATTACCAATTCGCAATAAACATACCTTGGAGACCAAGGTTGCATTTGTGAAAATAAAGAATAAGTAATTTCATTTCGCATTAATGATTTATCTGGATAAGCCCCATAAAGAATCCAATCATTTTCTTTAGGTAGTCCTAATAACATTACATTGTTTTTGTTCCCAATTGAATCTTGAGTTTCGAACCCATAACTATTTTTAGGATATTGTTGTGATGTAGAACCTCGAATTTCTATTGCTATTTTACCATTGTAATTATTAAATGAATCTGTTATAAAATTTCTAATTCCATTTCCATTCCAAATAATTCCCATATCGCAAGTGATTTTTGGGTCGTCAACAATAGTTTGTCCGTTAGTTGTAATTACAACAATAGGCAAATTAGAATCGGTAAAAACAACTTGAGTAAAACTTAAGTTAAAACTTAATAGACACAATAATATGATTAATGATTTTTTCATTACCTATGGTATATTATATCCTTTCCATTAATGTTACATGATCTCCTTCATTCACATTTCCTTCGCTAATCACTCTTCCTGTAATTCCACCTCTCCAATTTGGAGTTAACGCTTGTTTAAGTCCAACAAACTGTTCATCCATAAAGCTTCCAGGCTTAAATTCCCCAGTAATTTCTATATAGAAATTTCCAATTTTTAAACGATTACCTGTGGAGTTTTCTAAATCAACGCCTTCAATTATTAAATTTGCTCTACGCTTAGTCCAATGCAATTTTCTATCGAGTTCTTTACACACATCATTCCAGCTTTCTAAGGTCATAATGGTAACTTGACGTTCATCACGAATGGCTCCTCGATAATCATCTCCTATTCCATGATTAAATGAAACTTTTGCAGCAGCAAATACTACCATTTCAGCTCCTTTTTTTTCACGCCCTGCTATTCCAATTACTTTCCCCATGTTACCATTTAATTTATTTTTTAGATTGATTCTTAATTTCAATAACTAAAACAAATAGTTCGTTTACTCATTACAACTTATAGTTTACTAATTGTAAGTTGTATTGTCATTTTTTCAGTATTAGTTTAGTTGAAAATTATAAAATCAATATTAATGAATTTTCTTCAAAAACATAAAACAATAATTAACAATAACTTTTCGTTAATTAATTATTATCCAACAACTTGTTTATTAACTAAAACTTCAGAACTATGAAAACAATTCTTTTTCTATGTGCTTTTGTGTGCACAATGCTTGGTATAACTGCTCAAAATGCAACCAAATCAACAATTTCATTTGATTATACGAAAGGTTTAAACAAAACTAATCAACATGAATTGGATAGTGTTTACTATCACATGAATGATTTAAACTATCATTGTTTTACTTTATTTAATAAACAAGAATTAGGACGCTATCAACCAACTAAATTGCTTCAATTGGCAAAAGCAAGAGCCACTGCCATTCAAAATTACTATACCTCAGAAAAATCGGTTGATTCAAAAAACATTTTCATCCAATACGGTGGTGATTTTCCAACACTTTGGCTGTTTAAATCTAAATCGAAATTAATAGCAAGTGGAGAAATTATCTTAGATGAGAAAAATCGTCAATGTTATTCATTTAATCCAAGCATCGACAAAACAATAACTTCTGAAAATGGAAATAGATTTTTTTTCCCTCCTAACGCTTTCGAAACAATGAAAGGTGTAACTGTTGTTAATCAAACTATCGATATCTGTCTTTATGAGTTTATGGATAAAAAATCGTTGGTGTTTTCTGGACTTACTACTGATGCTAATGGAAAAATGTTAGAAACTGGTGGTTCGTTTTACATAGAAGCCAAATTAAATGGAGAAGAATTACGATTAAAAAAAGGTGAATCTTATGCCGTTGAAATGAAATCCAATCAATCTTTTCCTGATATGTTTACTTATTATGGAGGAAAAAAAGATGGCTTAATCGATTGGGAAGTAAATCGTAATGAGAGTGCTCCTTTTAACAGTTCGCTAACTCGAGTTGTTGAAACTGAAGATAACAATGATAATGTGAATATTCCAATTCAACAAAATATAAATAATGAAGACGCACAATATGCTTTTAATGAAGAAGGAAATGCATTTTACCAAGCTTATCAAGAAAGCGAATCGGCGGTTGATTTTTATGAACTATCAGCAGGAAAATTAGGCTGGATAAATTGTGATCGTTTTTACGAAGCCAAAAATATCTCTACTCTTGCAATTAGGGTAGATTCTGATAAAGCGATGGTGGTACGCTTAGTTTTTAGAGATATTAACTCAGTAATGCCTTGTTATTCCAATTCTAATCATTTAGACCAATATGAAGCAACAGGAATACCAACTGGTGAAAAAGTATTGGTACTCGCCTACTCTGTTAAAGATGACAATGCCATATTGGGTTATAAAGAAGTTGTTATCGGTGAAAACAAAATGGAATTCATCACGTTAAACAATTTAACCAAAACAAGATTTGAAGGTGCTGTAGCGGAATTGTTGTATTAAACACTATTGCTTCTAAGCGACTATTGTGGCTAAAGCCAATAAAATAAGTTG
>CAYHWX010000103.1:0-12614 GCA_964360245.1 uncultured Vicingus sp. | reverse complement strand
AAGAGTATTGAGGATATGGCCTTTGTATTTTGCCACTTTGATAGTAGGATTTATTATTTACCCTATGATTGTTTCTTTGCTCGGTGGAACTCCACATGAAAATGCGAGTTTATTTTTATACTCCATATTTGCTGCTAACTTCGACCATATTTACAACGGATATCCTACAAGCAATATTTTAGGTGTTCAATGGAGCGTGTCTGTTGAAGAGCAATTTTATGTTTTATGGCCTTTGATATTTACCTTTTTTAATAGAAAAAAAGTTTTTCTAACGCTTTTACTTGTATTTATTGGTCTATCAGAACTGTTTTCTATATTTAAAGCTCCCGATTTAGTGGGTGGTGATTATCATTTATTTGCTTGTTTAAGATACTTGTCTTATGGTTCTTTAATTGCCTATTTCTGCTACAATAAAATCGATTGGATGAAAACAATTTTATCCAAAATTGGAAAATTACTAACCTTGTTGATTTATGTTTTAAGTTTAATTATTATGTTTTTTCAATATGATATTATTGAACGTTATGCAGGTTACGAAAAGATGTATCATATCGTTCCTGTTTTATTTTTTTGTTTTGTAATAGTAGAGCAAAACTTTTCTAAAAATTCATTTTTTAAAATTAGCAACATTCCATTTTTATCTTGGCTGGGTAAAATTAGTTATGGAGTTTATCTAACTCATATGATTTCATTAAACATTGTAATTGGTTTATTTTCTAATACTGAAGAATATGTGTTGTTTAAAGCTATAGGAGTAATTGTGTTAACTACGCTAATAAGTTTCTTTAGCTATAACACCCTTGAAAAATATTTTCTTTCTTTAAAAAAGAAATTTTCTTTTTTCTCCTAATAAAATTGTTAGATTTGAGAATAGTATTTAAGCATTAAAAGTTTCAATAAAAGAGAAATAGTTTTTAGATTAAGCTTCAGAGATATAGTTAGTTGCTAAAGCAGGACATAAAAGAATCTTAAAAGACCAAACAGTAGAAAACAGAGTGGAGAAAGTGAACCAAATTCTACTTAAATACTTATCCAATTAATTTTTCTAATTCCTTCGTAGGAAAAATATTAGAGTTAAAAGTTTATTAACTAATCATTTTTTAGTTTAAACAACAACCCTAGTTGTAATCCAACTAGAAGACCTTTATTATCGAAATTGCCTACAAGAAAATTTGTGAATGAATAAGAAGATGAAATTCCAATATTAAAATTAGTTATTTTTGATATGTTGATACTTAATCCAAAATCAGTTTCTCCTGATAGTACAATGGTATTTGTACTATATTCTCTAGTGTTGTCTAAGTTGTAAGAATTAGAATGTACAGGAGCTCTCAAAGGGAAAAGTACATTTATTCCACTTTTAAAATAAAATCCTTTTTTTCTACCTGTTGTAAGTATAAATTTAAGGGGAACACCAACTGACGCAACAAACCCTTCATAATTAAAATTAAGGTGGTAATGATCGCTCCCAGAACCACTGACTGTTTCTTCATTTAAATTTTTTATTGGTAAGAGTAAATAAGAAATACCAGAGTTAATCCCCACATGATTATTAAAATAAATTGTTAAATCAGCTCCCGAGTTAAAACCGAAACCTACTTCAGAATTATTAGATTGAACATTACCAATTCCAGGAGCAATATGGAAACCTAAGTGAAGTCCTTTCCTTGTATAATCAGTTTGAGTTTCATCTTGTTGTGGAAAACAATAAAAAGAATGGATGATGATTGTTATTAATAAAATTACTCTCATTTTTAATGAATGTAAAAAAATCAAAAGTAATCAAAACTATTTTCAATATACATTTCGCTAATCGAGTGATAGAATATAAACCTTATCCATTTAATTTTTCTATTTTTACTTCCAGAAATTTATTTGTATGAATAAGCTTAAGTCTTTGCTATTTAAACAATTTTATAAGCCTTCTTTGGTTAGTTTTTGTATCAATCCGTTTTTCTGGGGTAGAAGTGCCATTTATTTATGCGTTAAAAAATATGCACATCATATTTCAGGTAAAACTTTAGATGTGGGAAGTGGAAGTAAACCCTATAAAGAATTATTTAAAAATGTTACCCAATATATTGGAATGGATATCGAAGTTTCTGGTCATGAACATTCAAAATCTGAAATTGATGTTTACTATGATGGAAAAACTTTTCCATTCGAAAATAACACCATAGATTCACTCGTTTTTTTTGAAGTTTTAGAGCATGTATTTAATCCAGACCAGTTCCTTTCAGAAATCGCCAGAGTAGTAAAACCTGGAGGAAAATGTGTGGTTACCATTCCATTTATATGGGGAGAACATGAACAACCTTACGATTTTGCAAGGTATTCATCATTTGGATTAAAACATTTGTTCGATGGTCATGATTTAGAAATAGTAGAACATAAAAAATATTTAGCTGATTTAAGAATATTTTCTTTGCTCATCAACAGCTACATTTATAACATTTGTAAAAAATATTTACCAGGATTTATTGCTTGGATAGTTATCCTGCCATTTTCATTTATCAACAACATTTTAGGATTAATCTTATCTATTTTTCCAAAAAATGAGGAAATGTATTTTGGTAATATTTATGTATTAAAAAATAAAAAGTAGTACCCGTTGTGCATTTAGAAGAATTTTCAATAAAAAAAGTGTCAGTTCGAGTTTTTCTGAAAGAAAATTATCGAGAACAACACTTTTTGTTTGGAAAATTTGTATTCTCGATACTAATTTCACTTATTTCAATCGTGAAATTCACTCGAATTGACAAATTTTTTACAAATGCACAACGGTAAAGTAATACATTTATAGTTATGATAAAAGATTTCTTACCTCCAATTGCAGTTAGACTCCTAACAGGGCTTTTATATGGATGGAGTGGAAATTATTCGACATGGCAAGAAGCTCAAAAAAAATGTCCCGGTTATAACAGCGACATTATTTTTAATAAAGTTAAAAATGCTTTGTTAAAGGTAAAAAATGGTGAAGCAGTTTTTGAAAGAGATTCCGTTTTGTTTGATAAAGTTCAATATTCATTTCCTTTACTTTCTGCATTAAGCCAGGCAGCATTAAACAGCAACTTAAAACTGAATGTGCTTGATTTCGGAGGCTCATTAGGGAGTGCTTACTTCCAAAATAGAAATCTTTTTAAACACATTGAAGAATTTAAATGGAATATAATTGAACAAGAACATTTTGTAACTGAAGGGAAAAAGACCTTTGAAAATAATGAGTTGAGTTTTTATTATACGATTGACGAATGTTTAATGAATCAAAAAATTAATGTGTTGTTATTAGGTTCCGTTCTTCAATACATTAAAAAACCATACAACCTTTTAGATGACTTATTATCTAAAAAAATGGAATATATTATTATTGATAGAACACCTGTTTTTGTTAGTGATGATGAACGCATTACTATACAAAAAGTGCCAAAAAAAATATATGAAGCTCAGTATCCTTGTCGGATATTAAGTGAAAATAAGATAATAGATAAAATTACTAAAAGTGGCTACGAGCTTATTTTTGATTCTGAATCAAATGAAAGGATGAATTTAAAAGAGGCTCATTTAAAAGGATACTTTTTTAAACTTAAATGATAACGGTTAAAGATGTCTGAACCAATTTATAATTTTTGCACTTTATTTGACTCTAACTATTTAAGTAGAGGTATTGCCATGTATGAATCATTAAAAAAGCATTGCAATAACTTTCATTTATATGTATTTGCCTTCGATGATAAAGCACTGAAGCTTTTACCTCAATTAAATCTTGAGCACATTACAGTTATTTCGTTAAGAGAGTTTGAAAATGAAAACTTATTAAAAGTTAAATCAACTAGGTCAACAGCAGAATATTGCTGGACTTGTACTTCTTCAACCATACTTTATGTGTTAAAAAATTTTGAGATAGATAATTGTACTTACATCGATGCCGACTTATTATTTTATAGTTCACCAAAAGTTTTATTTGATGAAATGGGTGACAAATCGGTTATGATTACAGAACATCGTTTTACAAAAAAATACGATAGAAGCCACATTGCAGGTATTTATTGTGTTCAGTTTATTACTTTTAAAAAAAATGAAGCAGGATTAAAAGTGTTGAACTGGTGGGTTAATGCATGTTTAGAATGGTGTTATGACAGGTATGAGGATGGAAAGTTTGGCGATCAGAAATACTTAGATGATTGGACAACAAGATTTGAAGGCATTCATGTTTTAAAGCACCTCGGTGGAGGATTGGCTCCATGGAACATTCAACAATATGAACTTATAAATTCCTCAAACAAAACCATTCAATTGATAAATAAAAGTAATTCCGAAAAATTCGATGCAGTGTTTTACCATTATCATTACGTTCGATTTTACAGTAACAACTTGGTAGATTTTGGATGGTTTAAATTAGGAAAGCGTATTGTTAATAGCTTTTATGCTTCTTATGTAAGAGAATTAGATTTATCTATTCAAAAAATTCAAAAAATAGATCCTAATTTTAAAGAAAGTTTACGTCCATTTTCAATTAAAAATGCAGACGGAATAAAAGACAAACTAAAAATAATTTTTAAATCAGTAACTAAATACAATCTCTTTAAGTTACAACAGTTTATAAACTAAGCATTATGGCACATCTAATAGATTTAAAAACTTACACAGATAAAAGAGGTAATTTAACTGTTATTGAAAAAGTAATTCCGTTCGACATCAAACGTGTGTTTTATATCTATGGAGTTGATGATTCGGTTCGAGGAGGTCATCGCCATCATAAAACCATACAAGCTGCCATTTGTATTAAAGGAAGTTGCATAATTTCTAATGATAACAACATTAAAAAAGAAGAATTTACTTTAGACAAACCGAGTAAATGTTTAATTCTTGAACCAAAGGATTGGCATCAAATGCACCACTTTACCAGCGATGCCATTTTAATGGTTTTTGCTTCAGAATATTATGAAGAAGCTGATTATATTTTTGAAAAATATTCAAATCGATAAACATTGAAATTACGCGTTAAATTAAAAAAATATAAAGCTTTCCTAATTATTTGTGGATTATTAATAGCTATAATTATTGGTGGAAAAGATTCTAATTATTGGGGATTAACTGAACCTTCAGTAGAAAAGATTCTTGAAAAAATTGGGACGGGTGAATTGGAAATTAAAACTTTAAAATTAAATAAAAATCAGCTACTAGAAATAAAAACCATTCTTCTAAAAAACCCTGAAAAATATAATGATTTACAAAAAAATATACTTCAAGAAAAAACTGGAAAAGAAATACTACTAGAAGTTGGGTTAGGGTTTCAAACACCAGAAAGTATTCATCTAACCCCACTTCAAAAACAAGAAATAAAGGAGCTAATTCTTCAAAATCCAAATAAATATAGTGTAATCCAAAAAGAATTAATACCTGAATTAAAATCAAAATTTGAGCAAATCTCTAAAAATAAAGGAGAGAAGCCAAAAGAAACTATAGTTTTAGACAAAACGGGTAAAGAGATTTTAAATGAAGTTGGAATTGGAAATTATGAACCTTCCGAAATCAAATTAACACACATTCAATATAACGAAATAAAGAATTTACTGCTGATTAATCCAAATAAGTATAATGCTATTCAGAAAGAATTAATACCTGAATTAAAACCTAAATTAGATTTGTTATCTAAAAGCCAATCTGCTAAAAATGATAAGACTCTTGATAAAACTGGTGAAGAAATTTTGTATGAAATTGGAATAGGAAATATTGAACCAACAGAAATTAAGTTGACAGAAATTCAATTAACAGAGATAAAAAAATTGATAGAAAAAAATCCAAGCGACTATAATGATAATCAGAAATCGTTAATAAAATAAATTAATGACATAACTTTGTTTCTATAAAATTTAAATAGCTTAAAAAAATGCAAATAATTGATTACGAAAATCTTGGAAAACTAAATCAACCTTTCTTTGAAGAGTTTGAAAAATCATTTCATGAGACTTTAACAAGTGGATGGTATATACTTGGGAAGAACGTTGAGAATTTTGAAAAAGAATTTGCAGCATATACTGGTAGCACCTATTGTTTGGGATTAGCTTCTGGATTAGACGCATTAATTTTATCGCTAAAAGCTCTTAACTTTGAAGCTGGAAGTGAAGTTATTGTACCTTCAAACACCTACATCGCCACTATTTTAGCTATTATGCATGCAGGATTAAAACCTGTTTTGGTAGAACCAGATATCAACACTTACAACATTGATTCAACCAAAATTGAAGAAAAAATTACTTCTAAAACAAAAGCTATTTTAGTGGTTCATTTGTATGGAAAACAATGATAGATGGATAAAATTAGTGCCATTTGTAAAAAATATAATTTAAAATTAGTGGAAGATTGTGCACAATCACACGGTGCAAAATTTAAAAATAAACAAACAGGAACTTTTGGTGACTTTGGATGTTTTAGCTATTATCCAACAAAAAATCTCGGAGCAATTGGAGATGCTGGATCAATAACAACTAATGATATAACATTACTAGAAAAAATTAAGAAATTAAGAAACTATGGATCTTCAGTGAAATATGTGAATGAAGTAATTGGTTACAACTCGAGATTAGACGAAATTCAAGCAGGTTTTCTTTCTATCAAACTTAAAAAGCTAAATGAAATTAATACTCATAAAAGAAAGTTGGCACAAATTTATTTGACTTCGTTAAAAGACGACTATATAAAACCACAAGTGCATCCAGATTATTTTGATGTATACCACATTTTTAATATTAGACATGCTAAAAGAGATGAACTAAAAGAATACTTATTAAAGAATAACATCAAAACAGAAATTCATTACCCGATAGCACCCAACAAACAAATTGCTATGAAAGATGTTTTGGGTAAAGAAGATTCTCCAATTGCAGAACTCATTCATCAAACTACACTAAGTTTACCAATTTCTTATTTTCACACCGAAGAAGATGTAAATCGTGTTGTTGATGTGATGAACAAATTTTAAATTTTTAAAATTGAAAGTTAGCATCATAACAGTTTGTTACAACAGCGAAAAGCACATTAAAACTGCTATCGAATCTGTCATCAACCAAACATGTCAAAACATTGAATATATTATTGTTGATGGTGCTTCTAAAGATAGAACAGTTGAAATTGTGAAATCGTATGGCAACAAAATAACCAAATTTGTAAGTGAACCTGATAAAGGTATTTATGATGCTATGAACAAAGGTTTTAAAATGGCAACAGGCGATTATTTAGCAGTGATTAATTCTGATGATTTTTACATGAATAATGAGGTAATTTCTTCTGTTGTTGCCGAATTAGAATTAAAAAAAACCGATAGTTTATTTGCTGATTTAATTTATGTAGAAGAAAACAATTCTGACAAACAAGTACGCTATTGGAAATCGAAACCCTTTGTAAAAAACTCATTTAAAACAGGTTGGCACCCAGCTCACCCAACTTTTTTTGTGAAAAACGATATTTATAAAAAATATGGCTACTTTGATTTGTCATTTAAACTAGCTGCCGACTTTGAACTGATGTTGCGATTTTTAGAAAAACACCAAATATCTTCGTGTTATTTAGCTCAACCTATCATAAAAATGCGATTGGGTGGTGCAACGAATAAAAACTTCAAAAATATTTACAACCAAAATATAGAATGTTATAAAGCATTTAAAGTAAATCAATTGAACGTTTCTATTTTATACCCAATTTACCGTTTGTTACCTAAACTAATTCAATATTTTAAATGAGATAATGACAACTAAACAACGAATTTTAATAATAGGAGGAAGTAGTTTTGTTGCTCGAAATTTTATTCGACTGCAAAAAAATAATTATGAAATTAAAGTCGTTTCTAGAACAAAATCCAAAAACGAAAATGAGTTACTAATTCCAAATTTTGAGGAAATTCCATCTGAATTATTTAAAGGCATTGACGTGGTAATAAACTGTGCGGCAATTGTTCATCAATCTAAAAAAGTGGCAAATGAAATTTATACCAAAATAAATTTTGAATTGGCTATTGATATAGCAAAAAAAGCTAAAAATGCTGAAGTAAAAATATTTATTCAACTAAGTACCATTTCTGTTTATGGCAATACCACGCACATTTCAGAACATTGTGCAGAACACCCAACAAATGCTTACGGTCAATCAAAATTGTTAGCTGATAATCAATTGAGAAACATGGCTAACGATAACTTTAAAGTTGTTATTTTTAGACCACCAATGATATACGGCAGTAATGATGCTCCTGGAAATATGATGCGATTAATTAAGTTAATTTCTAAGGGTTTCCCTTTGCCTTTTAAAAAAATAACCAACAAAAGAGATTTCATTCATATTGATAATTTAGTTGGATTTATCGATGCCGCCATCAAAAAAAATACTACTGGAATTTTTTTAGTGAGTGACCATTCACCTGTTTATATTTCTGAACTATACGCTCTCATTATTCAATGTTTAGGAAAAACAAACAGAGCATTTTCGTTGCCTGAGATTTGCTTTAAAACTATCAAAAAAATGGTTCCTGAGATTTATGATAAATTATTTGGAAATTTAACCATCGACTGCACATCAACCTTAAACGTTTTAGATTTTAAACCAAAAGAATTATTGAAAGAAGGAATTATAGAGATGATTGCAGGAATTAGAAACAAAGAACTAAACACAAAATAGTAGCATGATTTTGTATCTAATTATTTTTTTGACTTCATTTATTTTAACTTACACAGTTAAATGGGTTGCTCAAAAGAAAATGTTAATTGATATCCCTAATGAGAGAAGTTCTCATGATACCCCAACTCCACGTGGTGGTGGTATGGCTATTGCAATTACTTGGTTTTTGGGTATAACTTATCTTTATTTTTTAAACCAAATTAATGCTAACCTTTATTATGCATTACTTTCGGGTATTTTAATTTCTGGAGTAAGTTTTTTGGATGACATCTACACTTTAAAATCGTTTCCAAGGATACTTGTTCAAAGTATTTCAACCTTAATTGCATTATATTTTATTGGTGGTTTAAAAGTGATTGATTTTGGATTTTTTAGCACAGAAAATATTATATTGCTAAATGTTGTTGCTTTCATAGGCATTATTTGGTTTACCAATCTTTTTAACTTTATTGATGGAATTGATGGATACTCAAGCACTGGAGCAATTGTTATTGCATTAACCTTATTTTTCTTTGTCAAAGATACGTTGTTATTGGTTTTAGCATTATCTGTTTTAGGTTTTTTACCATGGAATTGGCAAAAGGCTAAAATTTTTATGGGAGACATTGGTAGCACATTGCTGGGTTTTACAATTGCTGTCCTTATTATCAATTATAACAATACGGAGCAGTTTTCAATTATTAATGGGCTAATAATAACATCTCTTTTTTGGTTCGATGCCACCGTTACTTTAATAAGTAGGTTTTTGAATAAAGAAAAATTAAATCAAGCACATCGAAAACATGCTTACCAACGCATAGTTCAAGCTGGATTTAGTCATCAAAAAACAGTATTACTAGCAATTTTTATAAACCTTTTATTATTCTGTTTTGTATTTTTATCTCATCAATTTAAAACATATACAAGCTCGTTTTTATTGATAGTTCTGTTACTTTTATTTTTACTTTACAAGTTAATAGGATTAAAAACACCATTTCATAAACTTGGCTAGAATTGAAATTCATAATAAGGCACACTACATTTTAGCTATTTTAATTGCTTTTACTTTACCATTTGGAAAATTCACACCGATACTAATAGGTCTATTACTAATTAACTGGCTAATTGAGGGCGATTTGCCAACTAAGTTAAAAACAGTATTTAATAATAAATTTGCTAGGGTGTTCATCTTATTTTATATCATCCATATTATTGGACTTCTTTACACCAACAACATGAGCTCTGGGTTGTTCGATTTAGAAGTTAAGCTGTCAATATTAATTTTTCCGTTGGTTATTTCCAGCAAACCATTTTCTAAAAGAGAAATCTCCAACATTTTTCTTGCATTAATTATTGGGCTTTTATATGCTGCTGTTTATATGTTGTCTAGGTCAGTTTCCTTATATTTTATGAATAATGAAAATACATTTTTTTATAAAAACTTTTCTGTTTTAATCCATTCTAGTTACCTCGCAATGTATTACAATGTTGCTATCGTTTGGTTAATAATCAATATTTTTCAAAAAGACATTGAAACAAAATACTTTTCAAATTTTATTTCAATGTTATTAATTACGGTATTTTCAATCGTCATTATTTTGTTAGCAGCTAAGAGTGGCATAGTTTCACTTGTACTTATTTATTTTGTAATTATTTTTTATCTCCTTTTTTTCAAAAAAAAATATGTAGTTGGTTTTGTTGGAATAATATTCATCGTTTTTAGTTTGTTTTTAGTCAATTTATTTGCCCCAAAAGTTATCACAAGGATAGATAGTTTTGTTGATGCAATTACAACAAAAAGTAAAAATGAAACTACAGAAAGTACATCTGTGCGTTTATTAATTTGGGAATCTTCCAACCAAGTCATAAAAAATAATTTTTTAATTGGAGTGGGAACAGGAGATTCAAAAGACATGTTAGTAAAAGAGTATGAAAAACAAAATATAACGAATGCGTTGGAAAATAAATTTAACAGCCATAATGAATTTTACCAAGTATTTGTTACCCTTGGAGTTGTTGGTTTTATTTTACTTTGTATAATTATTTTTTTCCCTTTGATAGATGCTTTTAAAACAAATAATTATTTGTATGCAGCATTTTTATTGATAATAATTTTTAATTTTATTTCGGAATCGATGTTAGAAACTCAAGCAGGAGTGATGTTCTATGCTTTTTTTAATGCTGTACTTTGTTTTAGAACTTCCGAATAAACGGAATCCATTTTTAAACCAATTAATGCAATAAAGTCAAAAAAAATGAAAATAATTACAATAGTAGGAGCAAGGCCTCAATTTATTAAAGCTGCTGCACTTAGTAGAGAAATTGCCAAACACAAAAAAATTGAAGAAATAATAATTCATACTGGCCAACATTTTGACGAAAATATGAGTGAAGTGTTTTTTCGAGAAATGGAAATTCCAAAACCAAAATACAATTTAGCCATCAATAGTTTGAATCATGGTGCTATGACTGGTAGAATGTTAGAGGGCATCGAAGAAATCCTATTAAAAGAAAAACCCAATCTTGTTATTGTTTATGGCGATACTAACTCTACGCTTGCAGGTGCTTTAGCGGCAAAAAAAATACACATTAAAGTTGCTCATATTGAAGCTGGATTGAGAAGCTTTAATATGGAAATGCCAGAAGAAATCAATCGGATTTTAACCGATAGGATTTCAGATTTACTTTTTTGCCCAACACAAACAGCCGTAGATAATCTTAAAAATGAAGGATACGAAAATATAGCTTGTAAAATTTTTAGAAGTGGAGATGTAATGCAAGATGCAGCAAATTATTATGCTTTAAAATCGGGGGAAAAAAGGAACATCGAGTACAACAATTTTATTCTTTGTACACTTCATCGTGCTGAAAATACTGATGATTCGAAAAAATTGGCAGTTATTATAGAAGCTTTAAACGAAATTCATAAAACCACCCCTGTAGTTTTGCCTTTACACCCTAGAACTAAGAAAAAAATTATAGATTTGAATATAGCACTAAAAGTTAAAATCATCGACCCTGTTGGTTATCTTGAGATGATAGATTTATTAAAAAGGTGTTCGTTGGTAATGACCGATAGTGGCGGTTTACAAAAAGAAGCTTATTTTTTTCAAAAAAATTGTGTAACGCTTCGAGATCAAACAGAATGGGTTGAGTTAATCACCAATGAAGTTAATATTTTAACGAAAATTGATAAAGAACAAATCATCAATTCGGTTAAAATAATGCAAGAAAGAAAACCAAATTTTTCAATTGACTTGTATGGAAATGGCAAAGCCTGTGAAAATATTTTGAACGAGCTTTTAAAAATAAATTAGCCTAAATAATTTCTACAGATTTTTACAGTTGTTATTGATTATAAGATATAATTTTTAAGTTTATCCTCGATATATTGTATTTTTGGTTCTTGTTTTTATTGAACAAGAAATTAGTTACCATTTATGAAACTTATACAACTACTTTTTCAATCTAATATTCCTAGGTGGATTATTTTTTTTATTGATATAGTCATTTGTTTCATATCTATTGTTATTGCTTTTTTAGTAAGGTTTAATTTTTCAATTCCTACCGAATTAACTACTGATGCTATTTTTTTTGTTTTTTATGTCATTTTAGGTTTACGGTTAATAAGTTTTCTTCTATCAAAAACATATAAAGGAATAATAAAACATACCAGTTCGAAAGATTCTCAAAAAATATTTATCACGATCACCATAGGAAGTATTGTTTTTGTAATCATCAATTTAATTTTTTACTATGGCATCAACGAGTCGTTTCCTTTGCCTTTCTCAATTATTATTATTGATTACATGTGTTCATTATTTTTAATGATAACATTACGATTAATGTTTAAAGCTTTATATTCTGAGATTATTAATCCCTACCGAGAAAAACGAAGTGTAATTATTTTCGGAGCAGGTGAATCAGGTATTATTACTAAACGTACATTAGATAGAGATGCTGGATTA
>CAYHWX010000102.1:0-12834 GCA_964360245.1 uncultured Vicingus sp. | reverse complement strand
AATGTCTCCACTTTCAAAAGAAGGAACTTTTATTGGGCATCACATCATGGTTCCAAAAAGAGGAGTTGCCATACACATTAACGCTTTTAACTTTCCTATTTGGGGAATGCTCGAAAAAATTGCTGTCAACTTTATGGCTGGAGTTCCAGCAATTGTTAAACCTGCAACAATTACTTGTTATTTAACTGAGGTTATGGTAAAAGAAATTATTGCCTCTAAAATATTACCAGAAGGTGCTTTACAGCTTATTTGTGGCTCTGCAAATGGGATAATCGACCATGTTACCAGTGAAGATGTAGTAACATTTACTGGTTCTGCCTCTACAGGAAAACTTTTAAAAGCCCATCCTCGTTTAATTGAAGAAGCTGTCCCTTTTAACATGGAAGCCGATTCTTTAAATTCATCTATTTTGGGCGAGGATGCTATTCCTGGAACGAAAGAATTCGATCTTTTTATTAAAGAAGCCTTGAGAGAAATGACCGTAAAAGCAGGGCAAAAATGTACAGCCATTAGAAGAATTATTGTCCCTGAAAAATTAGTGGAAGATGTTCAAATTGCTTTAGGTCAAAAATTAGCTAAAACAACCATTGGCGACCCAGCAGTTGAAGGCGTTAGAATGGGTTCTTTAGCCGGACAAGAACAAGTGAGTGAAGTAAAAGAAAAAGTGAAACAATTGGCAAAATCACAAGAAATTGTTTTTGGTGATTTAGAACATTTTGAGGTTACAGGTGCTGATAAAAATAAAGGTGCTTTTTTCCCTCCTATTCTATTTTTAAACAAAAACCCTTTTAAAAATACCGATTGTCACAATATTGAGGCATTTGGACCAATATCAACAATTATTCCCTACAAAGATATTAACGAAGCGATAGAATTAGCCAACATGGGTAAAGGTTCTTTGGTTTGCTCTATCATTACCAATAATGAAAAAATTGCAAAAGAATTTGTGATGGGAGCTTCTGCTATGCATGGTAGAATATTAATATTAAATGCTGAATGTGCTAGAGAAAGCACAGGACATGGTTCTCCAATGCCTTTATTAACACATGGCGGACCAGGAAGAGCTGGTGGCGGTGAAGAAATGGGTGGAAAACGAGGTATTTTGCATTATTTACAACGAACTGCTATACAAGGTTCTCCAACAATGCTAACCAAAATTACCAACCAATATCAATATGGAGCGAAGCAAATTGAATACGACAAACATATTTTCCAAAAATATTTTGAAGAAATAGAAATTGGTGAAACAGTCGTTACAAGAAAGCACACCGTTACCGAAGCAGACATTATCAACTTTGCTAATGTGAGTGGTGACCATTTTTATGCTCACGTAGATGCAACTTCTTTGGAAGAAACAATTTTTGAACGAAATGTTGCTCACGGTTATTGGATATTATCGAAAGCTGCTGGTTTATTTGTGGATGGTAAAAAAGGTCCAGTTTTGTTAAACTACGGAATTGAAGATTGCCGATTTACAAAGCCTGTATATCCCAGAATGACTATTGGTGTTCGTTTTACAGCAAAAGAAAAAATTTCACAAGAAAAAAAAGATGAGAACGATATTAAAAAAGGTATTGTTAAATTTTTAGTAGATGTGTACGATGAGACTGGAGAAACAGTAGCTTTGGCAACAATATTAACAATGATAAAATTTAAAAAACAAGATTAAAAACTTTTAACTTTATAACTTTAAACTTTACAAACTATGCTAAATTCACTTACCCCCAACTTAATGGTAAACGATGTAGAAGAAACTATCGAATACTATACCGACATGCTTGGGTTTACATTATTGAGAACTGTGCCTGAAACTGGAACGTTAGATTGGGCGATGGTAAAAAGAAACGAAGTTGTTATTATGTTTCAATCTTCTAAAAGTTTAAAATCTCATTTGCCTCGATTAAAAGGTGAAAAACCAGGTGGTGGATTAACTTTTTATATTAAAGTAGAGAGAATTACAGAACTACATGAAGAACTATCAGATAATAATGTGGAAATAATTTCAGAATTAGAAAGTACATTTTACGGTACCATTGAGTTTTCAATCGTAGATGTAAATGGATATATTTTAACATTCTCTGAGGAAAAATGAAGAAGTCCGAAGTCGGAAGTGGGAAGTAAAATAAATTAGTATGCTTTGCGATTTTACAAGCAACAAGAAACTAGAAATAAATTAACAAAATGACAGCAACAGAACAAGGCTCAGTAGAAATTTTAATCAATGACAAAGGTATAGCCACGATTGAATTCTACCACCCTTTAAGTAATTCACTTCCAAGTAATTTGTTAACAAAACTTGCTAAAACTATCACTGAAGCAGGAAAAAATACAGCTATTAAAGTTATTATTTTAAAATCTGCTGGAGAAAAAGCTTTTTGTGCCGGAGCAAGTTTTGATGAGTTAATTGCTATTGAAGATTTAGAGACAGGAACAACTTTTTTTTCTGGTTTTGCCAACGTGATTAATGCTGCACGTAAGTGCCCTAAATTTATTATTGGAAGAGTGCAGGGAAAAGCGGTTGGTGGTGGTGTAGGTTTAGCTAGTGCTGTTGACTACTGTTTTGCCACAAAAACTGCATCCATTAAATTAAGTGAATTAGCTGTGGGAATTGGTCCTTTTGTGGTTGGTCCCGCTGTAGAGCGTAAAATTGGAATTGCTGCCATGAGTATGCT
Source organism: uncultured Vicingus sp. (assembly GCA_964360245.1). Lineage (GTDB taxonomy): Bacteria > Bacteroidota > Bacteroidia > Flavobacteriales_E > Vicingaceae. Next base: position 10,162 of record CAYHWX010000102.1, on the reverse strand, counting down.
TACGATTAATGCCACCGAATGGTATAGTGCTGAATGGGCAAAAGAAAAATCACTTTACGCCGAAGTTTTTGATACTATTGAAGAAATGGACAAAGCAACTAAAAAATTAGCCAACCAATTAGCCAACTCGAACCCTGAAGCGATGAAATTACTTAAAAAAGTTTTTTGGGAAGGCACTGAACATTGGGGTAAATTATTAGTGGAAAGAGCAGCTTTTAGTGGAAAATTAGTGCTTTCTGATTTTACCAGAAATGCAATCGATGAGTTTAAGAAAAAATAAAAAAAGGTTGCAACAGCAGCCTTATCTATAAACTATTTCGCTTTTGTTTGTGTCCCCACAAACAAAAAAACGACTTTACTTAATTTAAATCTTTACCATCAATTCTATACATTTGAAATGGAACTAAACAAACTTTATTTCTACACAGCTACAATACTCAATTGGAAACAGTTGTTAAGATTTGACACATACAAAGACTATATCATAAACAGCCTAAAGTATTTAGTAGATGAAAAGAAAATAGCATTGTATGGTTTTGTAATAATGCCCAACCATATCCATCTAATATGGGAATTACTGGAGTTAAACGGCAAGGAACTTCCTCATTCCAGTTTCATGAAGTATACCAGTCACTTGATATTAAAAGATTTACAAATGAATAATCCTGAATTATTAAAAGAATTTAAGGTGGATTTAGAGACAAGAAATTACCAGTTTTGGCAGAGAGATGCTTTGCCCATCCACTTATACACTCCATGAGTTATTTATCAAAAACTTGATTATATCCACAATAATCCGTTACAAGAAAAATGGATGTTAGTAAATTTACCTGCAGACTATAAATACTCTTCTGCATATTTTTATGAAAACGAACAAGATGATTTTGGAATGTTAACTCATATAAATGAAAAGTTATAATCGTTTGTGGGACACAAACAAGGGCGTAAGTGCTTTCCGATTTTACCAGAAATACTATTAATGAGTTTAAAGAGAAATAAAAAAGGCTGCAACAGCAGCCTTATCTATTAATTATTTTTGTAAAACTATTACTCTTCAGTTTTTGTTCCTAAGTCATCAAATTCTAAATCAGTAAAATCTGATGCTATTTTTTCTACCACTTCATCACCTTGATCTTTCTTTAGCTCTTTAATTTTTGCTATAGCTTCTTCTAAACCTTCGCTAAATTTTTCAAAATCTTCTTTGTACAAAAATAATTTGTGTTTTTCAAAGAAAAACTTTTGTGTGTCATTATTAAACCTTCTTTTACTTTCAGTAACTGTCAAGTAATAATCTTCCGCTTTGGTAGCTTTTACATCAAAAAAATAAGTCCTTTTCCCTGCTCTAACTGCTTTTGAGAAAACCTCTTCTCTGCTATTTTCACTACTCTGATTGTTTTCTGATTCTTCCATCATCCTTCTTTTAAGTTTTTAATCTTACAAATCTTACAATTTATTCTTTAAAAAGCAAGTTCAACAGCAAATTTAACTACTTCATCTACTTTTTATTAGGATTTAACTCAATAAAATCTTTCAGCCCATCGGTTGTAAATGTGTTTAGATTGTTTTTTTCGTCACAATAAATTAGTAATCCTTCTAATGCTTTATTGTTAGTTAATATCATTTTACTTTTCTCCAAACCTACCACCATAAATACAGTTGCATAAGCATCGGCTAGTGCACAATTATCGGCAACAACAGTTGCGCTCAATAAGCTATGTTGTACTGGATATCCTGTTTTTGGATTAATAGTATGAGCATATTTCACTCCATTTTTTATATAAAATTTTCGATAGTTCCCTGATGTTGCTAAGGCTTTATTATTCAAATTAACAACCGCTTCTAATTCTCTAGTTTTTAAATTTGGCAATGGTTTATCTATGCCAACTCTCCAAAGCGTGTCGTTCATATTATTTCCTTTAGCCCGCAACTCTCCACCTACCTCCACTAAATAGTTGGTGATTCCTTTCGATTCTAACATTTTACAAAGTACATCAACTGAATAACCTTGTGCAATTGCATTAAAATCTAACATTACCCCTTTCTTTTTTTTTATTACCGTATTATTTGCAGTTGCAATTTTATCAAAACCTACAAAATCTAAAAGGCTATCAATCGTAGAACTATCCGTATTGTTTATATTTTCAAAACCAAAACCCCATGCATTAACTATTGGTGCGACAGTTGGGTCAAAAGCTCCTTCCGAAACTTGGTAAACTTCTTTAGAAATAGTTAACACATCCAAAAAAAATTGGTCAACTTCTAGGATGGAGTCAGCTCGATTAAATTTAGAAATGATGGATGATTTTTGATAGGTTGACATGGAATTATCAATCTCAATTAACAATGAATCTATCGTTCTTTGGTAATTAATACCATTGGTACTAATGTAGGTAATATGATAAGTTGTTCCTTGTGCATAACCATCCACTTTTATTTCTTTTTTTACTTCTTCCTCATTACAACATAAGAAGAAAAAACAGCAAGATAAAATTATAAATTTTCTCATCTTTATTACTCATTTATTTTTAATTAGAATTTTCTCTAAAAAGTCTTATAAAGATAGATTCTAAATAATATACACAAAGGAACAAAAAATAATATTAATTTTGTAGTATGATTTTACCAATTGTAGCATATGGAGACCCTATTTTAAGAAAGGAAACTGAAGAAATTGATCAGGATTACCCTGATTTGAATTTATTGATTGAGGATATGTTCGAAACCATGTATGCTGCCAAAGGTGTTGGTTTAGCAGCCCCTCAAATTGGAAGAGCAATACGTTTGTTTATTGTTGATGCCAGTGGTTTTAACGAAGAAGGTGAACACCCTGAATTGGAGGGATTTGTAGGCGTTTATATCAACCCTATTATTATTGAAGAAACTGGTGAAGAATGGAAATTTGAAGAAGGTTGCTTAAGTATCCCAGGAATTAGAGAAGATGTAAGTCGGAAACCAACAATTGTAATTGAATATTATAACGAAAACTTCGAATTGATTGAAGAAACACTAGATGGTATTGGTGCAAGAATTATTCAGCACGAATACGACCATCTCGAAGCTACTTTGTTTACCGATAAAATAAACCCACTTAAAAAACGACTAACAAAAGGAAAATTAAACGACATTGCCAAAGGAAATATTAAAGTAAATTACAGAATGAAATTCCCTTTGGTGAAAGCTAAACATTAAGGAGAAAGAGAAGGGGAAAGAAAGAGGGAAGGTGAAACTTGATAATTAGATAATGTAACAACGTGAAAATGACTAATGTTTAAATTTAATAAAATGAAAAAAATACTCTACCTCTTAATTTTAAGCACTTTTTTTATACGTTGCTCTACCAACAATAATGATGTTACGGTTAGTGATAGCACCGAAAAAGATACCATTGTTGACACCTTTGAAGAAAGAGTGACTGACATTAACAAATACACTGCATTATTATATGAAGACAGTTTAAATTTTAATCCACAATATGCCGAAAAATTGTTGAGTGCTTATGATACTTACATTAAGTACCACAGTTTTGAATCCGATTCAAAAGATTATCAATTTAAAGCAGGCGAATTAGCAAAAGCCTTAAACAGACCTCATGTAGCTATAAAATATTTTAACGATTTATTAGAACGTGATCCCATACACGAAAAAGCCTCTATGGCTTTATTTTATAAAGCAATGATTATTGGCGACATGCTGCACGAAGATGAATTAGCAATTAAAACCTACCAAGAGTTTATTGATAAATACCCCAATCATCCATTTGTTGAAAGTGCCAAAGCTTCAATCAAAATGCAGGGAAAATCGTTGGATGAAATTGTGAAAGGGTTTGAAGAAAAAAATTCTTAATTCGTTCCATCAACTAATCCACAATCCTAAACTCATCCTCGTTGGTAACGAGGATAAGTAAAACAGCTATTTTTAACATCAATCCCGAATACTCCCCGATAATTAGGGGCAGGCTGGGATAAAAAAACTACATTTTTAAAAGCTACAAATCGAAAATCCTTTTTACACTTTTTAGTGTAACCGTATTTTAGGACGAGAAAGTAAAGAAAGTTTATTTTTGAATCAAAACCACTGCATAAGCAGAAACGCCTTCTTCTCTGCCTTCAAATCCTAGTTTTTCGGTGGTGGTTGCTTTTATCGAAACATCATCAACTTCCACTTGCAAAATAGTAGCTAATATTTCTTGCATTTGTGGAATGTATGGATTGATTTTAGGCTCTTGTAAGGCAATAGTTGCATCAATATTTCCTATTGTAAATCCTTTTTGGATAATTAATTCAACAACCTTTTTAAGTAAAATTTTACTGTCTATTCCTTTGTATTGAATGTCGGAAGGTGGAAAATGAAAACCGATGTCTCTTAAATTAGCAGCTCCTAACAAGGCATCACAAATAGCATGAATTAACACATCTGCATCCGAATGACCAACAGTTCCCTGATGATGTTTAATTTTAATTCCTCCCAACCAAAAATCGTTATCACTTTTTAATTGATGTACATCAAAACCAAAGCCGACTTTAATTTTCATGCTTCTGATTTACTCAATTAGTTGGTGTTTCTTTATTTTGCTCTTTAAATGCAGCAAAATCAAACATTAAGGTAAAGCGAACTGTATTTGCTAGTGGATTCTCTTGTGTCATAGCTAATAAATAAGAAAAATCGATGCTAAATACGCTTAGTTTTAATCCTAAACCAGCAGTTATGTATTTTCTATTCCCTTTAGTAGCTGCTTCATGAAAATAACCTGCTCTTACCGCAAATTGTTTATTGTATAAATATTCTAAACCAGCTGAAATATTATATTCTCTTAATTCTTCGGAGAAACCTCCTGGAGCATCAGTAAAAGATTGGAAGATGCCTGAAACAACAGGAACATTGGGGTCTTTACCTGCTGCAATTACTTGTTCTCCTGTAACATTGTCTGGTGGTAAAGGATTTCCATTATCATCAGTTGCATAAATGGGAGGAGTTGGGACTAACAATTTGTTAATATCTGTTAGAATAGTGAATGAGTTATATTGGTCTAAAACAAAAGTTAACGATTGTCCTAATCTCATATTAATTGGGATAAAATCTTTAATGGCATCATTCGTATAGGATATTTTTGCTCCAACATTGGAGATGCTCAACCCCAAATTAAGTATCGATTTTTGACCAAAAACCTCTACCTCATCGTTCGTGTAAAACCCACCTATGTCAACAGCAAAAGACCTTCCAGTTTTTGTTTGTTGTCCTTCAGCATCAATTCCTCCAGTTAAATTAGAACTAATGTATCGAACAGCTAATCCTCCAGAAAACCGTTCGCCAAATTTTTGACTATACCCTAAATCAAAGGCAAATTCAGCGGGATTAAAATCACCAATTGGGTCACCCTGGTCATTGGTAAATTTAATATCTCCTAATGAAAAATACCTTAAAGATGCTCCAATTGCTTTATCATCTCCTAATTTTTTATAACCACTAATGTAAGATAAACTGATGTCTGGAACTAGTTTTCTTAACCATGGAGAATAAGAAACTGAAACACCAGTTTCTTTTTCTATGAAAGCTAGTTTAGCAATGTTCCAATGTAAGGAGTTGGCATCTGGTGAAGAAGCAACTCCAGCATCTCCCATAGCTCCAGCTCTAGAATCAGGGGCAATTAATAAAAAAGGAACGGCAGTGGTAATGGTGTTTAATTGAAGAGCACTTTGCTCTAAAGCATCTTGACCGCTAACACTGGTGAAAAAGGCAAATATTAATAAACTGACAACTATTTTTTTCATTAAAATTTTAATTAAAAGAGGTGACAAATATACATTTTTAAATGAAATTCAACTCAACATTTCGACTTAGGAACGAGATTAATAACGTTTTATTGCAAACTACCTTAAAATTACTAATTTTTCATATTTCTCAGCTACTGAAAAATTTTCGGTGCGAACTTTTAATCGGTAAACATAAACACCTCGACCTATTTTATCACCATATTCATCTAATCCATCCCACGTAATTGAGGTAGATCGGTAACCTTCATTTACAATATGTTGTTCTAATGTTTTTACTAATTTTCCAGATACGGTATAAATTTGCACTTGTGCATACAATTGTTTACCAGGCTGATTGTGTTCGAACCAAAATTCGGTATGTGTTGTAAAAGGATTTGGATAATTATAAACGTGGTCGAGCGTGATATCTTTTGTTTTTACGACCACAAATTCTAATATTGCTTCTGATGAATTATTATAGACATCCCACACTTTTAAGGTTAGTTTGTGCCTGCCTTCTGTTAAATCTTTGAATGGAAAATACACTTTTCCATTTTGATAACTATTCAAATCTGCTTCGTAATAATCATTTAAAATAAATGAATCTTCTGTTTTATCATCAAGTACAGCAATTATATCATGCCCAATGCCATTCCCTACCATATTAATTCCATGTATATCGTTTAGTTTAGCAAATAGAATGGGGTTTTCATCCGTAATTCCGCCAAAAACAAAGTTTTCATCATTCATATACAAATCAATTGCTGGTCCTGTATTATCAACTTCATAATTATCGGAAGTTCCACCAATAAATAATTCAGTATAATAACCATTGGCATCTTCCACTTGATTTTCTGCATAATAGCTTAATTTTCCTTTCCCATAATTGTAGGCAATATCCTTAGGGACAATAAAAGTATATGAAAAATCTCCGTTGGTAACACTTACTTTTCCTTTAAACAATTTGCTTGTTTGTAGGTTAAATGAAAATGGTGCTTCACCATCATTTGACAATGAAACTATTTGCTTTTTCTTATCAAAAACAATTGGATAAATTACACCGTTGTAGTTGGTTAATTTTTGACCATTTTCATCTTGTACTATTCCAGCAATAGTAACTTTACTCAATGCTTTTATGGTGTCATTTGCTGAAACATTTACTTCATTTATTTTAGTTGTTATGGCTTCATGAATTGGATAAGCTAATTTTAATGCAGGGTCACCTAAAAGTGTAAAATTTCTATTGTTAGCGTCGCCAGCATTTGCGTTTTTAACTTTCAAAAAAACATCACCAATCGTTGGCATTTCGTTATTTACTTCATCAAAAACTTCATTAAAAAAAGTTTGATTTAACGTAAAATTAGGACCAGAAAAGACTAGTCGTACAGTTGTTAACAACCCTATGCCTCCATTTGGGCTTAATAAAACCAGTTCTCCAGCAGATGTTCTTTTTGGGTCGTCCCAACGCGAAAATTCGCAGGTTGCAGTAATAAATAATGGATAACCTTCTGTATTGCTCCAGTTGTTAATGTCTGATACGGTAAGAATTCGTTCATGTGCCCATCCTGTTTCACCTCCGTGTCCAGTATAATTAACTATTAAAGAACCTTTATCTACTGCATCATTTATTGCCAAATTTACTTCAGGGTATCTATTACCACCAGCTGTTGTTTCTTGTTTAAAAGCATCTAAAAATATTTTATTTACATTGTAGGATTGGTATCCAGACTCTACCATAGCTGCTAATGAATTAGATTGAGACATATGTGTATTGTTGTCTCCATCATCACCAACAAATACAGTTCTATTTCTCCATTCATTCATAGAACTTGGTGTATTATAGCTTAAAATCTTGTTAACCACATTATCTGCTTCTTCTTGCGATTTAACAGGTAATCTTCCTATTCCAATATCAGCATACTCTGTTCCTGCCCATGTTCCTTCATTTATATCCAATAAACCATAATAATCATCAGAAACTAACGACCCAATAATATCAATAGAATTAGGTGTTTGATAGGATAAAATAAAATTGGTGTTTCCTACTATTCTATCTTTATTATCATAAGAGCCATCGCCAAATAATAAAAGATATTTTGGTAATTCAGTAGGAGTAAGTGAATTTCTTTCGTATAACATTCTTAAAAAATCTCTAACGGCTACAATGTCAGGTGAACCGGAAGAAAATTCATTGTAGATTTGTTGTGGGGTAACAACTATTACACTTAAACCTTCGGCTGTATGAAAATCAGCTAGTTGTGCTGCTTGACTTAAAAAATTTGGGTGACTAACAATTACCATATCTGCTTGGGTAATCGCATGTAAATTTTGATTTTCTATTTTTCCAAATCCAAAAACTTGAGTCTCATAATTGGTAGTAAATGCTACAAATTCTCTTAACGAATCTGTTGATAACGAATAACTTAAAGTGCTTCCAGCTAAATTATATTGTTGTTCTTTAATATTAAAGGGGTCAGTAATTTCCCATATTTTGTATATGTTTATAGCATTACCTATATTAAAAGTAGAAATATTTCCAATTCCTACAGATTGAAGGTCTCTAAAAAACAATTGTTCTCCTGACATGATTAAATTTCTACGAGTATTTAGTTCTATTTCATCTAACCAACCAATGGATTCGGAAGTAGGTTTATTGTAATTGACAGTTACATTGATGATATCACTTGTTGGTGTAATTGTCATACTACCACTTCCTAAGTTGGCGTATCTAGCAGAGTATGAAGCTGTATTAACTAGAGATTCTGTAACAATTATAGAACTGCTCCCTGATGAAACAGTAAAATTACTATTTACACTAGAGCGGGCAGCCGAAGAAAGTTTTATTGAAACAGGTGTTGAAACATCTATATTTGGAAAATTAAAAACAAAATTATAACTCGTTTTAATATCAAAAATTTCCCCAAACCATTGATCCCCTGATTTTATTAAATTTAATAAGTCTTTTTCATAATAGGCATAATCATCAAAAGAGGAAACTACTTGTGTTGGAGAAGATTGAGAAGATTGAGATACTATTCTTTTCGGAGATTCACCTGTGTTGCTAAATGTTAGGTAATAATAAGTAGTATCAGAATATTTATTCATCTGATGTTCATATAACAAAGATGATGTATTGTAAGACCAAGTATGAGGAGATTGTCCATAAAATAAAACATAATCTCCTGAATCAAACGATCCATCTGATTCGCCTTGAATTAAAATTGCATTTTGCTGGATATCATCTGCTCTATCAACTGAATTTAATGTTGGTAACATTTTACCACCATTACCATATAATTTTAAATTAGCAGGATTTAAGTTATCTACGTCTAAGCCTAATTCTTTTAAAAAATTATAAGAAAGTTTAAAAATCCCATCTTTTAACACCGCTATTTTATACCAATCACCCGTTTCTAATACAGAGTTAGTTGTAAATGCCTTATCATTAGAATTTGATACTACTTTATTAGTAATTACTTGAATTTTAAAATGAATTACTCTTTGATATTGTCCTCTTCTTGAATTGTAAATAATAGGTGTAAAATTTACTTCACCATAATTAATTTTTCTACTAGTTGCATTAATAAAAGATAAATTCAAACTATCATTAATAAATTCGAATCCTGAAATACCTTTTATTTTTTCATCATCAATATCTTCATATTGAACTTCAATAATGTTTATTTCGACTATTTTTTCCTGATTTAAAACGATTTGTTTGGAGTAAAACCCTAAAAAATCTTTTTTTTCATCATATTTTACATTAGTAAATGATAAAAAACTTTTAGTACTAATTTCATCAATTTTTGAGATTACATTATCATTCCAATGAATTTCTTCTTCAATAATAATATTATTGGAAAACAATGATAACGGGGCTATCAGAACAATAAAAGCTATTAATTTATATAGATTCATAAAATAGTTTAAACGAAATTAAGATTATTTAATGTATATTCGCAAATTAAATTTGATAGAGAAACGAAACAAAAAATCAATTATTGTTTTCATAAGTATATCAAATTATATACATTTGAAACTTGGTTATTATTTTTTGCGTAAAAGTAATTTAAGATTAAAGGTAATATATGTTAAAGAAATTTTTACTTAGGACTAGTGTTTTAGCTATTCTTCTAGTGGTTCTGTTAAACAATTTATTTGCACAGGATCCGGAGTTTACGCAATTTTATGCAAATCCGTTATATTTAAATCCTGCTTTTGCTGGAACTGCTCATTGTCCTAGAGTCTCCTTAAACTATAGAAATCAATGGCCTGGAATAAGTGGATCATTCATAACTTCTAGTGTTTCTTACGACCAACATGTTGATGCTTTATCTGGCGGTGTTGGACTTTTAGTATGGAACGATAGAGCTGGCGAAGGAACTCTTAAAACAACTAATGTAAGCGGAATA
>CAYHWX010000101.1:0-13310 GCA_964360245.1 uncultured Vicingus sp. | reverse complement strand
ATTAACAATCAATATGCTCATATCCAAAATCCCTGCCCTGGCTGCTTCAAATTATTCTACTTCTTGTGTCTTTTATAATCCTGGAATAATCCTCATTCAGAATGTCGCTATGCCATAATTCAATCCATGAAGACTTTATATCCTCTGCCAGAGAAAGCATCTTCTCCATATCTTTTTTATGCAATGTACTCAAACCACCCTGTAAGGCAAAGGAGACATTAAATGAACGGATAAGCCTCACCAGCGGATGGTTTTTCAGGTCATCCGGGTCTATATTGCCCAGCCACAGGCCCATCGGCACAACAGTAGCATTATGAATTTTAGATACCTTTAATGCATAGTCAACTATCGTTTTGGAAATTTCGATATTTCTTCTGCTTATGCCAAACATGTTAACCCCAAAGAGATCAGTAAATGCCAGCCCCAGAGGTACGTCCGGCATATACTCCATGAAGATATCAATTACTTTCATCCAGAAATGTATAAAGAGTCCTTCAGCCTCCTCATCCCAGTTCAGTTTGCTGAATTCATTGTAATCGCTTGCAGCCCACATGATCTCAAGTCCGTTACTGGTCGGCCCTCCTGTAATAGCTATATATGCTATGCTATCTTTCAGGGGATGATTATTGAGATGATTTGCAAAAGATAAAATGGTTTTATCCCATATCTTAAGTAACCCTGAATTTAGAGCACGTGTCTTCCCTGACTCAAGCCATGGCAGATAGGTCCTCACCCTTTTGTTTTTGCGAGAATTAAAGTATTCATAACCATGAACTCCTGCCTTGTTATATACCCAGTCAGGAGCGTGATTTCCACTTATGATATTGTAGGATAACTTCTTATTATTAGAAGCAGCCTCTTTTATCATCCGGTCAAAAGACTTCCAGTCATAACTACCCTCTTCTTTCTCTATCTCAGCCCACCTTGTATAATTTGTGACACCATCTACAAAATCTATCTCAAAAAGGTTTCTTCTTTTTCCATCCTCTATAACCCAGTTTGCAGTATTGGTTACCGCATAAATACCCTTTGGAACAGGAGTCTTCGATGCGACCATTCGGGCATCATAGCCCGGAATCATCAAACTAACCGCAATGATCTTCAGGAGATCACGCCTGCTTATTAAAAGGGGCTGATAACTTGCTGTTCTTTTTTCTTCCATGCCTCGATACTGTATCCTAATAACTGCTCAAGACTTCTTATATCCTCTTCGAAGAAGACCTCCAGCCGCCTCCGTGTTTCTGTGTTCATAATAATCTTTTCGTCCTTTTTTCTGTTGATGTCTAAAAGACGGCTCTTTAATTTTACTCTGAAGGTTACAGGAAATATATTCTTGATAAATGGATACTTGCGGTCTCTCAGCTTCTTTAAGAATTGGGAATGGATATCACCGCCTTCATTCTTAACAGAATAGTCGGGAGTAAAATTGGCATCAACATCAAGAAATGCAAACAGTTCTTTGTATAATTCCTCTATCCGTTTTATAAAATCTTCAAATATGTAGACTCTGACTTTACCACGACCAAATATATCAAAATACCTCTTCACCTGAGAGAAATACATCGCCCTCTCTATGTAGAGGTACATTGCCCACCAGTTGAGGGCCTTACGCTTGAATTCTTCTGTCTTTCTATATCTTCTCTCCTCATCGCTTGTGGCTTCCTCAAAACTCTTTGACTCATTCCCGGCAATCTGTGTAAATCGCCAGTAAGAAAAGGCCATATCCACGGGATTTCGGAGGATAATAATAATCTTTGCATCAGGAAACAATTCATGTATTGCAACAGGTGCGTGCTCATCGAATAAATACCCTGTTGATGCCTCTCCTATGGCCCTTGCATCGCCGGCATCCTTGAAAAGTGATATATACTCATCAAAATCATTCAGACCAAAGTCCGATACAAAATAAAATGGTTCCTTTATGGGTGATATATATATATCAGGGTGTTGTCCAAGGTTATAGGCTAATGAGGATGTGCCGGACCTGGCTGCACCTACAATAAAGAAGTTGGGCTTTACGATCATGTTCATACTATTCCAACCCTGCGTTGAATTATTCTGCTGCATATATCCCTGATCATCCCAACGGTAATAATTCCAAGAAAGAAAGAGACACTAAAGTAGAGTATTATTCCCAGGACTGCAGAATAAAACAGTGGCAAGTCTGCTATTCTGACTATCAAGCCTGTAGTGATACTTGCAATCACAATCTTGAAGAAAAAGACATCAAATGGATATGAGCGATATAGTTTAATACCAAACACCACTCCCATTATTATCAGAATCACAGCCTCACCGGCCAGGACGGATACAGCCGCACCTGTACCCCTGTATGTCGGTATAAAAAGAATACATAGAAGAATAGTTACAACTGCGCCGCTTCCGGTTGCAAACATATTAAACCTGTGGAAACCTGCGCTTAATAATGTCCTCCCGTAATTAGACCTTAGAAAAGTCAGGGGGACTATCCATATCATCACTCTGAATATGGCAGAGCTTGTTTCATACATATTACCGTACAGAGTGGAGATTATTTCCTTACTCAATATCATCCCCATTACACCTATAGGGAGACCTATATACAGCATTAATCTCTCAATAGTCTTATGAATAAGATAAAATTTGTACTTGTCAGAAACATAGAGGTTTGACATTACAGGATATGAGGCCACCTGTATGACTGCCACTGTATTTATAATCAGGACAATAGCCCTCTGAGGTGCGGAAAATATCCCCACATCTTCCATAGCAGCCCAAAGCCCAAGGAAAAAGACTGGTATATACATGGCAATATTATTCAATCCGCCGTTTACAGCAAAGTAAAATGACTCCCTTAAGTGAAACCACCACTTTGATAAAGATATCTCAAAGGCATACCATACATTCATAGTCCTTTTAAGGATAATTAATGCAACAATGCTTCCCAGAAGGAATGAGAATGACCTGTAAAGAACTGCTGAAACAGTGTCGTCAGGGGCTCTGACAAATAAATAAACTGTCAGCAAAAAAGCAATACTCATTACGGCATTACCCAGTGCAATATATTCCATACGCTCTATCCCACGCAGCACCCAGTCAGGTGACAGGGCATATGCTATTACATAGAAACCTCCTGCGAGGAGTATCATCCTCATGTCTAAAGGGATATTCAATATGTGAAGAACTACAATTAAGATTAAGAAAGAAACAACTGCCAGCACAAGCCTTAGTGAATTAAGTATCCTGAGAATTTCTGAAACCTTCTCCCGGTCCCGTGCAATCTCTCTTGTACCATATCCGGTAATCCCCATGTCCACAAAGATCCACATGTAGGTACTCGCAGCAAGCGCAAGTGAGAATTTTCCAAAACCATCAATCCCAAGCACTCTTGCAAGATAGAGCGTCGTAAGAAATACAACCCCCTTGGCGCAGACTTCCCCGATAAAAAGCCAGAATATATTATTGAATGTCCGTCTCAAAATAGATGGCATACTTAACCTGCTATTTTACTCATAAAATCCCTTGCCCTCTAAAAACAACCTGGCTGCCTCTTTAGCTTCAGAATTGTCCGGTGCAATACCCTTTATCACCTGAGGGTCTTTCGAAACCCTCCAGGCTATCTCCAGTGCCTTGAAAAGATAGCTTCCGGTAATCCTCGACAAATACTCAGGAGTTCTTCTCTCAGCATCAAGAGTCCCCCTTGCCGAATCCGGCATATAATAACTGTCATCAACCGCCGCAAGTATCCTCGCATGCTCGAGCGCCTCACCTTTCATTCCGGAGAGTAAATAATGATTGGCTATGACATATCTCAATGGCGCATTTACAGGATAGGCATATGCAGCCCGTGACAATTCTTTTCCGGAATTCCATGTATCTCCTGTAGTTACAGGATATAGCTTTCCCAGTGCAAGATGATAATCAGGATTTGTTGGTTCTAATAAAATAGCCCTTCTTAAATATTTAACCGCATTTTTATTGGCATCCTCTACGGAGACTGCCTCCTGCGGTAGTTCTGCACCAACCATTTGCATAATCTCTGCCCACTTGCCCAGTTTTATATATATATCTGCCAGGGCTTTAAAATAAACAGAATTTGAAGGATCAAGTGCCGCTGCTTTTTCCAAAGATTTTATAGATTGGTTATAGTTTAAGATGGTCTCACCTGATATTACCAACAGGTCCATCTGTTCCGTAGATTTATCGTCAAGAATTCCTGAGACCCTGTTGTAATAGTAATCCGCCATAAGCATCCTGATCGGAAACAACAACAGTACGCCCGAAGTAATAACTGCTGCAATTGCAAGCGTGACAGACTTCTGCCTGTCAAGATTAAATGTTTTATATGGCATCGCTGTATTTCTTATCAGTAGGAATAAGGACAGAGGAATATGTAATCGCGGCGATTACCGTTAGCAGCATCATATTCGCTGGAATACGCAGGTTAAAATCTGTAAAGCTGTGGACCGCGATGGCAACACAGGAAGACATACCGCCTGCAACAATGCATTTAATGAAATTATCATGTCTCTTGCGCCATGCCTTTGTAACAGAATAGGAAAAGACAAAAGCCATACCAATGATGATAAAAAAACCGGCAACTCCCATATCTGTCACAATCTCCAGATAATCATTTTCCGCATGATCGAATAAGAATCTGGAATTTTCTGATTGATATTGGGGATATATATTTTTAAATGTTCCAAGTCCTGTTCCAAAAAGAGGAAAGTCCATGACAATATTAATGGTATCTGTCCAAATGTCTATCCTGTTCATCTTTTCTATCTGTCCGGCCTCCTGAAATCTTTCTTCTATCCGCCCCCATCCTGACAGTAACACAATAATAAGGGTTATAATCCCCAGTAACGCAAAGACTCCTGCCTTTTTTCTTAACGAAGGTATAGTCCGGATCATCCAGGAAAAGAATAGTACCGATGCCGTAAATCCTATTATACCCCCTCTTGACAAACTCATAAACAGGACAACAGACATAATCAATACAGCAAGACAGAGAAACATCACGTAGACGCTATCCTTTCTGTCCAGGTAACGGGCAATCCTCCTGCTCACCGGAAGACCATGCAAACTATTAATACCCGACAACTTGTATAGAAGAAATCCCAAACCAATTGGAATAGCCATCTCCATATATCCCGCAAAATGGTTATGGTTAATGTAGGGGCCCCATATATATGTCATATCAGAATGGAGACCTTTACCAACCGGATAAAACCAGTACAGCCTTCCATTCCAGGTCATCTTCTGGATTACTGCAAAGACAGCAAGAAAACATCCCATATATATTATTGTGCGCACTACACGACTTATCTGCACCTTTGTCCTGAAGTGATTGACCACAACAATAAAGACTGCCGCATATGAAAGGAGTTTAAATAATTCCTCCCTGGTCGCACCGGAGTATATGCTAATCGTCCTGCTCATTGTTACATCATCCCCGAGGAATGCAGAATACATATTATTAGCTGAAGGAGACAAGAAAGCCATCAACCGTTCAGGAAGCGGCAGGATTTGAAAGACTATGAGCAAAAGCAGGGCTGCAAGAATTCCAAAGACGGGTGTCCTGAGAACCACAACTTTCCCTTCTGAAGCCATTTTCAAAATCCAGACGCATAGGATGATAAATGAGGCTATTTCCATAATAGCGATTGACCATTGCTGAACAGTACCTATTGCAAGCGGGGTAAAGATCAGGATAAAGGCAATTCCCTTTTCAATTACTGCATCAAGATATTTTGCGGCCATCTCTTTTTCTTCTGATCAGACAACTGAGGGGGCGGAAAAATGACAGTCTTGCCACCAGTAATTGCAGCAGGCACTGAGGTAACAAGGGCTGAGGCCTGTTCTTTTCCAATAACATCAGCAGCTATGCTGACCGCCTCTGCCAGCATCGGTACCCTGTGTACAGAAGAATGCGCATCCGTTGCAATAACGTGTACAAGATTATGCTTCAGGAGGAAGATGCTGAATCTCTGTATTTCTTCACCTAATTCTCCAGTCACACTCATTGCAGTAATCTGCACAAGGACTCCGCACCTTACAATAGCAGACAACCCCTCAGGGTTATTCATAAAAAAGGAATTTCTTTCAGGATGAGCAAGAACCGGAACATGACCTGAATGCAGCATTGATAACATCACAGTTTCCCAGTGTAACGGAACTGCTGATGGATCAAACTCAGTCAGAAAATATCTGCCGTTTCCATTAATAGTCAGATACTCATTATTTCTAATATAATCGGGCATCTCCGCCGTAAATGTCACCTCCGACCCTGGCAGTATCTGTAAGTCTATACACTCCTGTTTTACCTTATCCATTAATATTGCAATACGATCAGAAACCTTTTCCTGGCTGGATTCAGAAATGCCTGGTCTGAAATGGGGTGTGGCAACGATAACTTTTATGCCATCCAATGCTGCTATACGGCACATCGCAAGAGATTCCTCTATAGTCTCAGGGCCATCATCTGTTCCAGGGAGGATGTGACAGTGGATGTCAATCATACTGTTTTCTCTATTTCTTTTCCTTCTGAATAAGAATAATAAGAATAATAGTACTGGTAACCATCCCTTTTTGACATCGCAAGATTATTTATAACGACTCCCAGAATCTTTGCATTAACACCCTTTAAAGACTGAACAGATTTTTTTACAAAATCCTTTCCTGTTACTCCTCCCCATATGACCATGATAACGCTATCTGCGAGACTGGATAATATCAGGGGGTCAGAAACAGCACCCAGTGGAGGTGAATCAATGATAATGCGGTCAAATCTATCCCTTAAACCATTAAGTAAATCCTTCATCAGACTGGAACTAAGAAGTTCAGACGGGTCCGGCGCTATCCTGCCTCCCGGGAGTATACTCAGATTAGGAAAATCAGGCATTGTCCTGACAGCATCAGGAAAATCACTATTCCGCGCAATGACATTGCTGATACCAATAGAATTGTCCACTCCAAAGACTTTATCAATATAGGGTTTTCTCATATCAGCGTCAATTAGAAGCACCCGTTCCCCCATCTGCGCCATCGCAACCGCAAGATTGGAAGCAATGGTTGTCTTGCCCTCTTTCGGGAATGTGCTTGTAATAACTATAACCTTTGGAGGCTTATCTACTGAGGACAGTATTACGCTTGTACGTATAGTCCGGAATGATTCCGCCATTACAGACCTGGGATCTGCAGTTATGTAGAGAGGTCCTGTCCCTTTTGCTGCCGGCACCAGACCAAGGAAGGGCAATCCAAGTATACTATATACGTCCGCCTGGCCCTTAATCGTGTCATCCAGGTAATCCACAAAAAAGGCGGCAAATACACCGCCGAAAACACCGGCAATTGCTGCTAAGAAAATATACAGTCGTCTTCTGGGACTAACAGGAAACTTTGGTGTAACTGCATTATCTATAATCTGGGCATTGGAGATATTAATGCCGCTCGACAGGGATGCCTCCTGGAGTTTTTTAAGCAGCATTTCATAGAACAGTTTGTTGCTCTCCGATTCACCTGCTATTACATTAAACTCAATGGACTTCCTGCTCAGGTCCAGAAATTCATGTTTCTGCTCATCAAGCGCCCTTTTAAGAGATGTCTCGCGGCTCTTCGCAATCTCGTACTCTGTCTTGGCTGCACTTAACATCTTCCTGGCCTCTTCCACAAGATTTTTCTGGACAGTATTCAATTCAGAAACAACCTTCATCATATGCGGATGCCTGGGGCCATACTTCTCAGACAACTCCGAGATATCCTTCTTGATTCTAAGCTCTTCAATCCTTAAACCCTGGATTACCAGATTGTTCATGACATCAGGCACAGTGGCCAGGAGTTCAGGGCTGTCAATAACAGACTTGATCTGATTGTACCTGATTTCAGCCTCCTGTCTCCGGCCTTCAATCTTTACCACCTCAGACACCAGCTCCTGAAGTTTCTGCGCAATGATATTCTCTCTCGTTTCAAAAGAAGCAATACCGCGTTCTTCCTTGTATTTCTGGAGGGTCCTTTCTGAGGATTCAACCTTGGCCCGTAGTTCCACCATCCTCGCCGAAAGCCACTCAACCGCATCCCTGAACGGCTTTATTCTTATATACATATTGTGTTCAATATATGCTGCCGCGATTCCATTAGCCATAGCTACAGCCACGTTGGGATTCTCTGAAAGATAGTGAATCTTGATGATATTGCCCTCTTTGCCTGTCTCAACCCGCATTTCAGAAAGTATGATGTCTACAAGTTCCGGATCAATTTCCCTCTGCGCCAGAGATTCAGGAAATGGATTATATGGTTTCGTCCTTCCGGGGAACAACATGAATACAGTGTCTTTTATCTTATTGGTAATACCGTTGTCAGGCTTGCTTTTCTTTTCAAGATAATAAGGATTTTTATCAAGCAGCAGTTTGTTTACAACCTTGTCTGCAAACCCCCGGCTGTTTAATATCTCTATCTGTGTGCGAAAATAATCATCCGAATCCTTCATTTGTAAATATGCAACGTCACCCTCCGAAAAGGTCATAGTCGGGTTTTTCTCAAGATTGATAAGTATCTGGGCTGACCCCTTATACACAGGTGTTGCAACAAATGAGTACACGGTAACGACTCCCACTATAAAGGCAAAAACTATTATCGCAGCATACCGGCGTTTTGAAAGTACACGCCAGTAATCAAGCAGATGCAAATTATCATTCTGAAACAGCATATATATACCCCCCTCAAAAAATACTTTCCGGCACCATCAGTACATCATCCGGCATAACCAGATCATCCATCCTGACCTTAATCGTAACCTCTCCATCATCAGTCTTGCGCACAATCTTAATCTTACCCTGCCCTGCCTTCTGAGTAAGTCCGCCGGCAAGCGTAATAGCCTTTAACACAGTCAGATTCTCTGTAATCTTATATGCCCCGGGGCTCTTTACTTCACCTGTGACATACACAAATGAAGCCCGCGGCACATATATACTATCTCCATCTTCCACATCAGCATTCGCAGTTATGTCACCTTCTTCAAGGAGCTTCTTCAAATCAATCACTACTGTAATATCAGCATTCCTGTCACTACCACCTTTTACAATCTTTCGCTGTATATAAAGTTTTTCGCCTGCATTAGGTGTAATGCCGCCTGCATTTGATATCACCTCAAGCAATGTTGAATCCCCTCTCAACATCACCAGACCTGGTTTTGTAAACTCACCAAGTACAGTCACCTTCTTGCTTTTATATTCCATGATAAAAACAGAAACATGAGGATCTTTAATATAGTCATCTTTGAGAAGCTGGACTATCTTTTTCTCTATCTCCTGACCGGTTAGCCCATTTACAATAACCTCACCAATAAGGGGAAAGTTAATCTGACCTTCTCCACTGACCCTTGTCTCAGTAGTAAGATCAGGATGGTCATATACTGTTATCCTGAGCAGATCACCCTCGCCGATAATGTATTCCTTGCTATCGGCCGGAATAACGGCATATAAGCACATAAGTATTATACTAATAACGAATAGAATATTTTTTTTTCTCATTCTCAAGGTACGTTAGTCTCCTTTATCCATGCATTCCTATGTTGTAATGTTAATATCTCAGGTTCAGATGGTGGATTTTTCTCTTTGACTGCAGTTTTCTGATTAATGTCCAACCGAATCTCACCTACAACCATGGCGGATATGTTTTTTACATTAACAAGTCCGTCAAGCACAATTACCTCTGTATCATGCGGTGAAACTTTTACAATAAAATCTGCAATATTACCTGTAATTGAGGCATTACCTGCCTCAACTGCAAAAGATGAATTGCTGTATTTCTTATATAGAATAAACCTCGCCCCCCCTTCCAGCAATTTTACGACAGCCCTTCTCCGGTTTCCATCCCTGTCAAAAATATATTGATTTACCATTATAGAACTCTCAGATGATACGTTCACAAAGTTATCATCAATAAATGTCACTTGTGCCCGTGATTTCTTGCCCGTACTGAGAATATCCCCGATGAAGACTGCATCTTCCTTCCTGAGACCAACTGACTTTTCATTACCCGGCCTCTTCACATTCACAATGCCTGTTGAACCTGTAAGGTTACCAGCATGAATATATGATGCTGCAGGACTATCAACAAAAAGCAGCAGAATGGCCAAAATCAGGATAACTGTTTTAAGATACGACCATCGAATTATGATGTCTGACATATAATATCAATTAACTATTTTTGCGGTTTATGTATAGTGCCATAATGATTACCCTGATCATCATGCGGAGGTTTTTCCTTCTCCAAATCCATACTTATAGCAGTGTCCAAGCTGTTACTTCCTGATATAGAATTCGAGTCATCATCGCCTTTTTTTTGTTTGGCACTATGTTTCCGGCCAGAGAATGGCGATGAACTGAATACAGGAGACTGTGGCGCTGTAGCGGCAGAAATTTCAGTTGCAACTGCTGAAGGAGATTCCCCGGCCTTAAGTGCCCCTTTGGCAACCATCTCAGTATCCGCACCTCCGTTAATTGCAGAATTGACTACAGTATTCAGCGGAGCATCCGCCTCTACAGCCGATCTGACAACATCACCTGCAGGATAGCCCTCTGTAATTGAAGTATACACGACAGATGATGCATCGGTTCCGCTCTTTATAAGGGCATCAACGACACTGCCGATATCCATACCGGAATCAACGGCATGTTTGATAATATCAGGTACAGGCACTTTAGCGGCGACATCCCGTTCTATCATTTTGTAAGATTTTTTTTCAGCATCTCCCGCCCATGCGGTGTTTAAAGAAAATACTGTCGCAATCACTATGCAGGTAACAAAACAATATATTTTTTTATTTACCATAGTCAGATACCTCCTGTAACAGGTGTTAATAAAGATGATACACGCACTAATTATAATTCAAATCTTAAGCTTAATATATAGGAATTATTATCATAGTCATTGCTGTTGTCACTTGAGTTCCTCTCCCTGTGTTCATAATCAAGTAAAAGCAACATCAAATCATTAAAATAATATTTTACGCCTGCACCTACGCCAATTATTCTGTCCTCTCTGATTTCTTTATCACCGCTGCTGACATCAATAAAATTGTTCTTACTATAATACCCATGAAGAACCGCATCAATTCTTGTAAAAAACCTGTGAGTAAAATTTGCATGGCTTTCAGAGCTCAGGATAAGGTCTGCACCCTGTATGGTTGCCTCTTTTACGATCCTCTTATTCACCAGTGATAAGGCTGTATAATCAGTAAACCTGTGGCCCAAATCTACTGATAATGTCCATGTGTCATAGTCTTCCTTGGAAGCTGAATCAAAATCCTTCCATGCATATCCGCCCTTTATCACTCCCTGCGATCTCTCATTAATCCCCCACTTAAGACCCAGGAGGGCGCTATCTGATTTATTATCTGTGAAATTTGAAAATGTATCATAATCTATATTCCTGCGGTCATATTCCAGAAAGGCAGATGTCTTCGGTAATATCCTGTAATATAGATAACCGGATATCAGACTCTCATTCCTTTCCCTATAACTGCTTGATCTAAAATCCCATTCAGTAGTTGTATAATCCAACTGAACTTTTGACACATCTGCAAGTTGATATGAAAAAGAAGCGGTAAAAGCATCGCTTTCATATTTTTCAATTATGCCTGTATGTGATGAGCTTCTCGGCTCATGATCATTCATGTGTGTGCTTTGCAGCTGCATCCCTGCAAGGCTGCCGAATTTGAGGTCAATTTGTCCCTTGAAATGATGGTCTGTGGTATTCTCACTACTGAAGTCAACATATCTTGTCATTTCAGTGTCGTAATCCAGAGAAAGCATATGCCTGTTTAATGGTAGTTCCAGTTTAATACCAGGGGCAGTTGTGACACGGTAACCACTTTGTTTCAAGGCCGGTGTAAAATATATATTATCACTTTGAACCGTCTCTATTGCTACATATGGATGTATGAGTATGGATTTGATATGGATACCGTCCTCTGCCCTTGCCAGACAAGGCATAAGGGATAAAAACAGAAGAATCAAACCATGCATTTGTAATGCACGGAAAGGACGTAATGTACGGGAAAAGGATATGCTGCCGCCCATGGAATTCAGACTAAATGCAACCTTCTATTATTTAAGCAATAAATATACCAGCCATAAATATACCAACAACCTTCTATATTACAAGCTATTTTTCAATCTTTCCAACTACATTTTCAGCGCTATCGGTAAAGTATAAATATGGCGTCTCCGGTACAGTAGTAACGCTTACCACATTGTTATACCTGGCATCTTCCCTTGTACCCTGTATAAAAGAAGATTCTCCCTTCTTGCCTGAAAGTGTCAGCACCTCTCCTGTTTCCTTATTCACCCTGCGGAACACATTATTCCCTGTATCCGCCACATACAGATAGTCTCCATCAGCAGTAATTCCCCTCGGATAATTAAATCTTGCACCAAAACTGACATCGTCAATATAACCTGCTTCTCCAGGCATACCTGCAATCGTCCTTACCTGACCGGTAGCTGCCAGGATCCTCCTTATAGTGTGATTACCACTGTCTGTGACATAAAGATATTTGCCATCGGTTGTAATTCCCCTCGGATCATAAAACCCTGCTGCTGCCCCTGTACTGTCTGATGTTCCCGGAGAGCCTATATTCAAGACATAATCACTCAGACCGGCTACAAGCCCCACATATCCTGTGGAAAGATTGACTCTGCGAACAAGATGGCTTCCGGAATCCGCCACATACAGATGGTTCCCAATAATGCAGATGCCCCTTGGATAGTTAAACATGGGATAACCAAACTCACTATTCATAAATCCCGGCCTTGCCGGAATACCAGCAACTGTAGTTACTACGCCTGTAGCTATCACCACTTTTCTGATAGTATGGTTTCCTGTATCAGCCACATACAGATTCCCCATGCCATCTGCAGTAATACCAACAGGATTATAAAAGCTGGCTGAATATCCGGTACTATATCCATAGCCACTTACACCGAGATTACCTGCTATCAGGATCAAAGGCGCGCCAATCAGATTTATAATTTCTAATTTACGTACAATATGATTACCTTTATCCGCAATATAGAGGATACCACCTGACAAATCACCACCAGCCGGAGAATTCAGGGAAACACCCTTATGCATTGAATATGAAAATGATTTCGTTTCTCCGGTATCCATTTGAACTCTCCTGATCCTGTTAGTTCCTGAGTCCATTACGTAGAGATAGACACCGTCTGTATTAATTCCTGAAGGAGCACTAAAAGATGTCGTCGTGCCTGTCCCGTCAGTCGAATCACCAAAAGCGCTTGTGCCTGTGGGTTGACCATTGCAAGTCT
>CAYHWX010000100.1:0-13314 GCA_964360245.1 uncultured Vicingus sp. | reverse complement strand
ACATATTTAGGTTCTGCCATTTGGTCGTATAATCGACGTAAAACAGGAGCCATTTTGTTTACAATAGTTCCTGCAATAATAATTAAATCTGCTTGTCGTGGGGAAGGACGTGCTACTTCAAAACCAAATCTGGAGTAATCGTGACGAGAAGCTCCAGTTTGCATCATTTCAATAGCACAACAACTAGTGCCAAAATAAAGTGACCAAAGTGAATTTAATCGACCCCAATTGATAACTTTATCTAAATTGGTAACCATGATGTTTGCTCCATTTCCTGCTGGAATTACTTTTCCAGGAAAATCAGCTGGAATTAGTGTGTTATTTTCTACTCCCATTTTAATGCTCCTTTTTTCCAAGCGTACAATAAGCCAAGTCCTAAAATAAATAGAAAAATAATGATTTCTACTAAAGCAACGGTACCAACCTCTTTAAAAACTACTGCCCAAGGAAATAAAAATGCTACCTCCACATCAAAAACCAAAAACAAGATGGCATATAAATAATATCCTACTTTAAACTGAACCCAAGTTGGTCCTATGGTTTGCATACCACTTTCGTATGGCTCTCTTTTTTGAGTATTGTCTGATTTAGGTGATATAAGGTTTGATAAAAAGTTTGCCCCTGCAATTAGTACAATGCCTGCTAGTAGAAAAACTATTATTGCTTCTGAACCCATTGAATTGATTTAATTTCTTTAAAAAATATTTATATACTAATTGAAATATTCTAGATTATTTAACTTGATAAATTTCTCCACCAAAAAATAGATCATCAGTTTTTTTGTATTTAGAGCCTGCTTTAATTTTTTTTGTTAATTCATCTTCTCTTTCCTCCAAGGTAACATCGTTAAAACTTCTAATTATTCCTGTTGCAATAGGGTCAGCTAACCGAATAAGCATTTGGTGCATTGTCGGGTCTTGCTCTTTAGCATCATGAACTAAAATATCTTTTTCGGTAATACCGTTTTCTCCAATGGTAACCACCTCTAATTTTAAGCCTTTTAATACCAATCCTTTTTCAGAGTTTTTACCAAAAATCATAGGTTTGCCGTGTTCCAAATAAATTTGTTTATCATCTTTCACTTCTTTATCTGTAACATCTGTAAAACAACCGTCATTAAAAATCACACAATTTTGTAATACTTCAATTAATGATGTTCCTTTAAAACGATGTGCTTCAATAAAAATTTGAGTCATCGCTTTTGGGTTGTTACCACCAATTCTAGCATAAAATCTAGCATTTGCTCCTAAAGCTAATTCGCCTGGAGAAAATGGAGGTTGTGTATTTCCGTAAGGAGATGATTTTGTTTTTTGACCAACTACTGAAGTAGGAGAAAATTGTCCTTTGGTTAGCCCATAAATTTCATTGTTAAAAAGGACAATGTTTAAGTCAATGTTTCTACGTAAAACATGGATAAAGTGATTTCCTCCAATTGCCATTGCGTCACCATCTCCTGTCATTACCCAAACACTTAAATTAGGGTTAGCTAATTTAATTCCAGATGCAATTCCGGGTGCTCTACCATGAATACTATGAACACCATAAGTATTCATATAATATGGGAAACGCGATGAACATCCAATGCCTGAAACAAAAACGACATTTTCTTTTTCGACACCCATTTCTGGAAGTGCTTTTTGCATGGAGTTTAAAACTACATAATCATCACATCCTGGACACCACCTAACTTCTTGATCGCTTACAAAATCTTTGTAGGTATATTTTTTTATAGCTGTAGCTTCCATAATTATAATAGTTGTTTAAATTTTTGAATAAGCTCATCGTTAGAAAATGGTAACCCTTGAACTTTGTTAATTTGATGAAAATCGAATTTGCCAAAGTTGGCTTTTAAAATAAAAGCAAACTGACCACTATTTAGTTCACAAACAATTATTTTCTTGAATTTAGAAAAAATTTCCTCAGAATTTTTTGGCATTGGATTGATGTAGTTAAAGTGAACAAATCCAATGTTTTTGTACCCCTCCTCATTAATTTCTTTAACTGCTGAGTGAAGTGTTCCGTAAGTTCCTCCCCATCCAACTACTAATAAATCACCTTCTTGAGCAAACTCAACTTTTAAATCTGGAATATTATTTTGTACAAGTCTTATTTTTTCGGCTCTAGTGTTAGTCATAATTTCGTGGTTTTCAGGAACATAAGAAACGTTTCCTGTAACGCTATCTTTTTCCAAACCTCCAACTCTATGCTCTAATCCTGGAGTTCCTGGCACAGCCCATTCACGAGCTAATGTTTTAGGATCTCGATTGTATGGATGCCAGTTTTCGGTGAATTTAGTTACTCTACGATTTTTAATGGCAGGCATATCAGCTACACTTTGAATTTTCCATGGAGCGGAACCGTTTGCAATATAACCATCAGTTAGCAAAACTACAGGTGTCATGTGCTCTAAAGCTAATCTAGCTGCCTCGTAAGCGTAATTAAAACAATCTGCTGGTGTGCTTGCAGCGATTACCACCACAGGGCTTTCACCGTTTCTTCCGTACATCGCTTGCAATAAATCAGATTGTTCAGTTTTTGTTGGCAATCCAGTAGATGGACCTCCACGTTGAACGTTAATTACAACCAAAGGCAATTCAATCATCATAGCTAAACCAAGTGCTTCGCCTTTTAAAGCTAAACCTGGACCTGAAGTTGTAGTAATAGCTAAATCTCCAGCAAAAGAAGCTCCAATAGCAGAAGTAATACCTGCGATTTCATCTTCAGCCTGAAAAGCTTTAACACCAAAATGTTTATGTTTAACCAATTCATGTAAAATATCAGTAGCTGGAGTAATGGGATATGATCCTAAAAATAATTCTAAACCAGATTTTTCAGATGCGGCTAATAAACCCCATGCAGTTGCAGTATTACCCATGATAATACGGTAAGTTCCTGGAATCATTTTTGCTGGAGAAATAGTATAGGAATTAGGGATTAATTCTAAAGTTTCTGCAAAATAAAAACCCGCATTTAACACCTTCGTATTGGCTTCAATTAAATGAGGTTGGGATTTGAATTTTTTATTAAAAAAATCAACAGTATGGTCGGTTGAACGATTGTACATCCAATATACCATTCCTAACGAAAACATATTTTTACTTCTAGAAATAGCCTTGTTGTCTAAACCAACAACATCCTTTAAAGCTTCTTTTGTTAAGGTTGACATGTCAACCTCAATAACTCGGTAGCTATCTAAACTTCCATCTTCCAAAGGATTGGTTTCATAAAAAGCTTTCTCCAAATTCTTTTTAGTAAAAGCGTCTTTGTCAACTATAATGGTATGTCCCTTTTTTAAGGCATATAAATTTGTTTTTAATGCAGCAGGATTCATTGCAACTAATAAATCAACACTATCTCCAGGTGTGCTAACTTCTACGCTTCCAATATGAACTTGAAACCCAGAAACGCCATATAAACTTCCTTGAGGAGCTCTAATTTCTGATGGATAGTTAGGAAATGTGGCAATATCGTTTCCAAACATTGCCGAGGTATCAGAAAACTGTGTTCCTGTTAATTGCATTCCATCTCCGGAATCACCTACAAACCGAATAACTACTGCTTGTAATTCTTCTGGTTGAGCTGTCTTACTTTCTATACTCATAAACTTAAGTTATTATGTGTCTGAATTATTGTGTAAATGTACTAATTTTGGAAGTCAAATGTAGTTTAGCCTTAGAAATAGAAAAATGACAATAATCATTAATCTACTATCAAATTATTTTTATTTTTGCCTGTAATTTATATTAACTTAACTATAAAAAATCATGGCAATTAGAATAACAGATGAATGCATTAATTGTGATGCATGTATTTCAGAATGTCCAAACAATGCAATTTATGAACCAGATGCAAAATGGTCTTATTCAGAAAAAACTGCGTTGAGTGGAATGGTAACATCGCTTCAAGGAAAAGAAATTGATGCTGATGCTGAAAACGCTCCTCTTTCCGATGAATTTTACTTTATTGTAACTGATAAATGTACCGAATGTAAAGGATTTCATACCGAACCACAATGTGCATTGGTTTGTCCAGTAGATTGTTGTGTTCTTGATGATGGTCATGTTGAAGCTGAAGGAGATTTGTTAAAGAAAAAAGCATGGTTGCATGGTGAATAATTTTCTTTAAAAGGAAAAACCAACATAAGTGAATTCTATCGATTGATTTACTTTAAAATTTAACAACATTATTAATTGTAAAATCAACAATTAATAATGTTGTTTCTTTTTTTAACTCCTAGGTGAGTTTTTTATTGCTGATGGTGAGGTATTGAAGTTATTTATGAAAATGAACCAAAACTAATTCATAATTAGTTCAGAAGTTGTAATCACATTACTTAGATGAAGAGCTCGATCTTTTATACTAATGTCGTATCTAAAAGTATCTGCTTTTGAAGTTTGGGAGAACTTAAAATTATTAAAAAATAAATTAACTTTAATATCTCCCTCTAAAGACAATTTAGCTTCATTTTCTATATAGGGCATCCGAACATGAAAATATTGGGTGTTGTATTCCCATAACATGGTGTCAAAATTATAAGTACTATCTACTATTGGTGATTTTAACTCCCAAACTCCATTATTCTTTTCAAAATAATCTACAAAAACATTGTACTCCTGTTCGCCTGTGTTTTCTTCTTGTTTTAACCCTAAATCACCGTCTGCGTCAAAAAATTCGAAATTGATAATGCTATAAGAATTATCAGATGAAATAGTTGCTTCTAAAAAAGTAATTTTAGGAGGAGTAGGAGTAGTATCATTTTTCTTGCATCCAACAAAAAAGATAAAAGCAAATAATATAGTTAATTTTACAACTATTCTCATAGGATAAAGTTACAATAAATTTTTTGAACTTAAATACATCTATATTTAATATTAATTCTGACAAAGAATTTAATGCTGTTTCACTAGCGGTTTTTAATTATCAATGGACTAATAATTCTGTTTATCAGCAATTTTGTAATTATCTAAAAATTAACCCCAATGAAATTAAATCAATTGAACAAATTCCTTTTTTACCAATTGAATTTTTTAAAAGTCATCCCATAAAAACTGGAAACTTTGAGGCAGAACAAGTTTTTTTAAGTAGTGGAACAACTGGAATGACTCCAAGTAAACATTTTGTTAAAGATGTTGAGCTTTATGAAATGAGTTTTACAAAAGCATTTTTTCATTCTTATGGAAATATTGAAGATTATTGTGTGTTAGCACTACTTCCTTCTTATATAGAAAGAGAAGGATCATCTTTAGTGTACATGGTTGAAAAATTAATTCGTTTAAGTAATCATCAAAAAAGTGGGTTTTTTCTCAAAAATGAGCAAGAATTGGTTGAAAATATGCAAAAATTGATTAAAAATAAGCAAAAAACGATATTAATTGGTGTTTCTTTTGCGTTGTTAGATTTAGCCGAAAAATACCAACTTGATTTAAATCAACTAATTATTATGGAAACAGGAGGAATGAAAGGAAGAAGAGAAGAATTAACTCGCTCCGAACTGCATGCTATCTATAAAAAGAGTTTTAATGTATCAGAAATTCATTCAGAATATGGAATGACAGAATTGTTATCTCAAGCATACTCTAAAGGAAATGGAATTTTTACAACACCAAATTGGATGAAAATATTAGTTAGAGACATTAACGACCCTTTTAGCTTTGTTGAAAATAATAAAACAGGAGGAATTAATGTTATAGATTTAGCAAACATCAACTCCTGCAGCTTTATTGCCACGCAAGATTTAGGAAAAAAAATAACCGAAAATGAATTTGAAGTTTTAGGTAGATTTGATAATAGTGATATCCGAGGATGTAATTTGTTGGTGAATTAAAAAAAATGAATATTTTTGTTTGGAACAATTTTTGATAAAATAATTGCTTATTAAAACGTACATAAAATGAAGTCAAATTTTTTAAACCAATCCATATTAATCCTTTCCGTAGGAGTTGTTGCAATTTTTAGCTCTTGCCAAAGTACTATTCCTTTTACGAATACTGTAAGAACTCAGTATAACTTAGATGAGGCTAAATTAAAAAAAATGCAATTTTACATCTCTAGCGACATCATGTTGCAACGAGGAGAAGCTGGTCAAAATTCTCAAGAATTGGATAAAGATGGGAAATTAATTATTTCTACTTCTGCAAGTTTAGATAATATAGCAGTATCTGGAAAAACGCCAGGTGTTTGTGTAAAAGTATTGGATGACAATAAATTGGCGATTAGCTTTTTTGATTCGGATGACCAATACTTGGTTTTTGGTGACCCTAACAATAGAGGAAGATATAATTTAATGGGTGCTGAATGGACGGATGGAAAAGGTAAAATTAATTTTGGTGGTAAAGTATATTACATTATGCCAGGAGGAGCAGGAGCTTACCTTAAATTTGAAATGAAAAAAATTAAAGATTATAAAACTTCTAGTACCAAAGCTAAAGGAAGAAAGGTAAACTAGTTTAAACTTTATACTAAACATATAAAATCCCGCTCTTTTTGCGGGATTTTTTAATCATAAAAACAATGCTAACACAACTTAACGAAACAGTTAGTTATCTTAAAAATGAAGGAATAAATAATCCTGAAATTGGAATTATATTGGGTACCGGATTGGGAGGTTTAGTAAAGGAAATAAAGGTGATTAATGAAATTGATTACGAAAAAATACCTCATTTTCCTGTTTCCACAGTAGAATCTCATCATGGGAAATTAATTTATGGAACAATCCGTAATAAAAAAGTTTTAGTAATGCAGGGGCGTTTTCATTATTATGAAGGGTATAATATGAAAGAAATAACATTCCCTATTCGTGTAATGAAACTTTTAGGGATACAAAACTTACTCATTTCCAACGCTGCAGGAGCAGTAAATTTAGCCTATAAAAAAAGTACGTTAATGCTAATTACCGACCACATTAATTTATATCCAAGCAATCCATTAATAGGCAAAAATTTTGATGATTTTGGTCCCCGTTTTCCAGACATGAGTGAACCTTATTCAAAAAAATTAAACACGCTCTTGAGAGAAATAGCTACTGAAAAAGGTATTTTATTAAATGAAGGAATATATGTGCCTGTTACTGGTCCAAATCTCGAAACCAAAGCAGAATACCGAATGATACGACTATTAGGTGGAGACGCTGTTGGAATGAGCACTGTTCCTGAAGTAATTGTTGCCAACCACATGGGATTGACGTGTTGTGCGATTTCTGTTTTAACAGATGAATGCGACCCGGATAATTTAAAACCAGTTGGGTTAGCTGAAATATTGGCTGCTGCTGCTGTTGCGGAACCTCAATTAACTGCTTTATATACCGAATTAATCAATAGACTTAACTAATTATCTTTTCTAAATAATGTTGGGTAATTCCAAATTCATTTTTTAGGACTGCTATTTTTTTATCAATTTCTTCTAGCTGAGGTTTTTTGGCAGATTTTACTCCTACTAACATAATGTTTTTGCGAGTATGTTCGTTAGAGATAAACTCAAAAATAGCAGCATTATATTGATGCTTTTCTAAAATTAATGCTCGAATGGTATCGGTTACCATTTCAAATTGCCGCTCTTTAAAAATGCCATATTTTAATATTGGATTTTTTTGTTCTATCCCTTTTAATTGTTGCCGTATTTGCTGATGACAACATGGAGCTGTAATAATTAAAGTTGCATTTGCTGCAATTCCTTTACTCAAAGCATCGTCAGTTGCAGTGTCGCAAGCATGTAGTGCAATAAGAATATCTATTTTTTTAGGGTTATATTCTTGAATGGATTGACATTTAAAAACTAACTTTTCAAAATCGCAAGCTTTAGCTGTTTCGTTACAAAAATCAACTAATTCTTTGCGTTGTTCAATTCCAGTAATTGTTGCGGCTATTTTTTTCTGATTCACCAAAAAGTCATACAATGCAAAAGTTAAATAACCTTTTCCAGCACCCATATCCACTATAGATACTGTTTTTGATAATTCTGTACCTTTTAGCAAACTTTCAATAATCTCTAAATATTTATTAATCTGCTTAAATTTATCTGCCATTTTAGGAATAACAACTCCATTTTCATCAGTAATTCCTAATAAGTTGAGGTATTTTCCTAATTCTGCTCTTTTCTTTTTAGGTAAATCGTGGTTTTCGGATGGTTTATTCGTAAAGCTCGGATGGGTTTTAATGACTGATACTTCTCCTTTCTTAGAAATACGAAGACTATAATCTTCTTCCAACGTAAAGAGTGTTATTATTTTAAATGAACTGTTGAGTAAATTTTGAAGTACTTTTTTAGCTTCTTCCAAGGAATAATTTTTTACTTGGTCGTTGGTTTGATAGCGGTAGGTAAAAGATAATTGCTGTTGTTCTTTTAAGGTGATTAATCGAATGTAAACATTTCGCAACCCGTCATTTTTATTGGCTGGTTTGCTTAAGGTAATTTTCACAAAAATAGCTTTACTAATACTGTTATTAAGTGCATCAAAAAATGTGTTCAATTCTTTCATGTTGCAAACTTATACCAATTGTAATTATAAAACAGTCCAAACTGTTTTATAATTTTACAATGGTAAATGCCGACGAAAAACATGTTTAGTCAAATCGAAGTGCAACAAAGATTGGACTATTACCTATTTTCAATCGGTATTATTCATTATTCTAAAAGAAAAACTATTTTTGAGGTATGAGTATTAAATTTAAATCCATCACCAAAAACAACCTATTTGCGGCTTTAGAAATTTACAATTGGTATGTTGTTAACTCAACGGCAACATTTCATTTAAAGGTAATAGAAGAAGAAGAGTTGGAAAGAATGGTTTCGCTAGGGCATTCTAAATATAAATCGTTTGTTGTTTTGTTGAACGATGAAATTTGTGGGTTTTGCTACATCGGTCAGTTTAGGAAAAAAGAAGCGTATGATATAACAGCAGAAGTTACCTTATATTTAAAACAAGGTTTTACTGGTAAAGGAATAGGAAAAACAGTGTTAACTTTTATAAAGGACGTAGCAAAAAAAAATGGTATTAAAAATTTGATTGCAGTAATAACTGAAGGAAATAATGCCAGCTTAAAATTGTTTGAAAAAGAAGGCTATTTTAAAGTAGGACACCTTAAAAATGCTGGAGAAAAATTTGGAAAATCGCTAGATGTGGTTTCCTACCAAAAGGAAATTTAAACCGTTCATGAAATACTTTTTGCTTTTCAGTGATTTATGTTTTACATTTAGTGTAAATTAAAACTGGTCTTATGAAACAAATACTTACTTGCTTTTTTATTGTAATTTCCATCCATTCATTTGCTCAAATTATAACTGGTGATGGATTGTTTCCTACTGATTCCTGTAATTTTGAAAGTCCTAATTTAAGATTATTTATTGATACTTCAAATGCAAATAATGACTGGGTAATTAGTTCAACTAATAAACCTTTTTTCGGTCAAGTAAATTCTTTACCTAATGCAATTATGACGGATTCAGTAAATCCATATACTCCAGCCAATTTATCTTATTTTGATTTAAACTTTGGTGCATGGGATGGAGCAGGATTCCCTTTTAATATGTATATACAATTTGATCATAAATATGAAACGGATACGTTGATTGATGGTGGTTTTATAACAGTTTCTCACGATAGTGGTCAAACATGGACAAATATTATAAATGATTCAACAAACACATATAGTAACGGACCATATTGGTGTAATTTAAATTCAGAAAATTTATATACTCAAGATGATACTTTAATGAATGGAAATTTTGGTTTTTCTGGTACATCCGATTGGAAAACAACAACTTTTCAGTGGATATGGATGTTACCAGTTTTAAAAGATCAAACTATCTCAGACTCACTTATTGTACGGTTTAATTTTATTAGTGATAGTATTCAAACCAATAAAGACGGTTGGATTATTGATAATATTATTATAGGGTCAGCTGATTTAGGAAGTTCTATCAACGAATTATCCAATAAAATGAAGGTAAAGTTATTCCCAACAGTAACCAGCGATTATTTTAATTATCAAGTTGAGAATAATGAAGAATTGGAATCTTTAATCATTACTAATGTGACGGGGAAGAATGTGCTTTCAATAATTAAACCTTTAAAACAAGATAAAATAGCTATTTCTAATTTAGCTTCTGGAAATTACTTTGTAAAATTCACATCTAAAGGAAAGACAACCGTAAAACGGTTAGTTGTCAATAACTAGAAAATTCCTACTTTTAACAAAAATCAACATTTTATGAAACAACTATTTTTTATTTGGCTATTAATAACAGCATTATTTTCAACTGCTCAAGACATGAACAAACAAAGCATTCACCAATTTAAAGTAACCGACTTATATGGAAACGAGTTTGATTTTAGCACCTTAAAAGGCAAAAAAGTGATGGTGGTCAACACAGCTTCAGAATGTGGTTTAACTCCACAGTACGAGCAATTGCAAGAAGTATATGACGCTTATAAAGATAAAAGCTTTGTGATTGTAGGATTTCCTGCCAATAATTTTGGGGCTCAAGAACCAGGAACCAACGAACAAATCGCTACTTTCTGTAAAAAAAATTACGGTGTTACTTTTTTAATGATGAGCAAAATTTCGGTGGTTGGTGATGATATGCACGAGGTTTATCAATTCTTAACACAACAAGCAAAAAATGGATTGGAAGATTCGCAAGTAGCTTGGAACTTTCAAAAATATTTGTTGGACGAAAATGGCTATTTGGTAAAAGTTATTCATCCAAAAGTATTACCAAATGCTGAAGAAATTATCAATTGGATTAAGCAATAAATTAGAAAAATAAGGCGTGAAATTTTGTTTGCCCTAATTCATTAAATTCAACTGTGGGTAACGGAAATTTAATCAAATTCAAAAAGAAAAATACAGATTTTAAAAATTCAGAATTGGTTTGAATTTTTTCTAAATCTAAATCAAAAGACAAATAATAACTTCTGTATCGGTCTATTGGAGGAAGTAGATTTCCATCAATGTCGTATTTGGTATTGGAGGTTCCTCCCAACATTCCATACGCACCATAGCCTCCAGCAATGTTTAACCACTTTGGTAAGAATTTTTGATGTCGGAAAACTGACCTAAGATTTAGTGATAACCAAAAAGTTTGTCCATTGTAATCTTCAACAAGTTGTTCCGTAGGACCTTCTCCTAAAATATCTGGTCGATAGTTTTGTAATTCGGTTGGATGAAAAGAAAATTTGTAAGTAACTATTTGTTTCTTAAAAGCAAGCTCTTGTCCGATTAGCAATAATCCACCAGAAGCATTTGCAACCATATCCATAGGAGAAGCTCCCCACTCTAAATAGTGGGCATCTAATATTTCGACAGAGGTCATAAAAAGAAATCCAAAAGAACCACCATATAAAATAGATTTGTTTCGAGACACTCCTGACCATTTCATGGATTGCATTCCCAGTTTTCCAAATAGATAACAAGTGTAGGCATGTCCAAATTTGTCAATTTGCATCCATCCATCGTTATCATTTGTCCAATGAAAACTTGTTCGATGATTATCTTGATACCAAACGGAATATAACCCAGTTAGTGTGCCTGCATAAAATAAAGCACCACCACCTGCAGTTATTCCAAACTTTAATTTACTAAATTCTCGCTGAGAAGTATCAACTGGGCTTTGTCCTTTAGCGAAAATGGAAAAGAAAATAAGTAGTATAAAAAATGATAATTTATTTTTCACACTTTAAAAGTATTAATTTTTGTGAGAAGTCAATTAAATTATCATTTCTCCTAAAGAATAAATGGAAATCATTAATGCATTAAACTAATTATCTAAACAAACTCAATGTGCCTTTTTCTAAATATTCTTTATCATCAATTCCTTTCGCTTTAATAATGTAGAAATAAGTTCCGTCCGGAGCATCTCCGCCGTCCCAATGTTCGCCAACTGTTGACCACGAGAACATCAATTGTCCCCAACGGTTATATATTTCTCCTTCTTCGGAAGTTATGTTTACTCCATATACTCCAAAAAAATCATTAACACCATCGCCATTTGGTGTAAACACATTTGGAATAATAATCGATGATTCGTCAATCACTTCAATATAAACCATAGCGGTATCGTAGCAAAAGCCATCAGTTACAATTAATATCACTAAATAAGTTCCAATTTCTGTGAATTCATAAGAAGGCTCAAAAAGTGAACTAGTGTCGCCATTGCCAAAATTCCATTCGTAACTAAAACCTGCTCCATTACTACTACCGTTGCCGAAAATAACGGTTAATGGTATTAGCCCATTCGTGGTTGAAGGATTGATAACAGCGTTTATTGAAATAATAGTAACTAAAACTTCGTCTGTGTTAACACAACCATTAGCATCAGTTCCAGTAACAGTGTATAGTGTTGTTGTGTTTGGGTTTACAGTTTGATTTTGTCCTGAACCTAATCCATTATCCCATTCATAACTTATTCCACCAGTTGCACTTAAATTAGTAGTACTTCCAAGACAAATAGTGGCATCAAATCCAGCATTAATGTTTGGTAAAGGGTTAATTGTTAAAGTTGTGGTGATGATACTATCACAACCGAAGACAGTTTGTAAAGAATCATAATAAATTCCACCAGTATATTGGAAAGAACCACCCAACAAAATACTATCGCCAATGCAAATACTTTCTGCAACAGGTAAATTATAAATTGGATGGACAGTCAATGTAGTTTCAATCAAACTATCGCAACCTAATATTGTTTGCAAGGAATCATAATATACTCCAGCTAATGTTTGAAGCAAACCACCCAATAAAATATTTTCTCCTTGACAAATTGATGCTGTTTGTGGTAAATTATATATAGGATTCACGGTTAATGTAGTTGTTACTAAACTATCACATCCTGCAGAAGTTTGTAAAGAATCGTAATATATTCCAGCAGTTGTTTGAAGTAATCCGCCTAATAAAATATTTTCGCCTTGACAAATAACAGCACTTTGATTGGTGGAGTAAATAGGGTTAACGGTTAATGTTGTTGTTACAATACTATCACAACCGAAGTTAGAAGTTAATGTGTCACTGTATGCCCCTGAAATAGTTTGATAAAAACCTCCCAACAAAATACTATCGCCTTGGCAAATAGATTCGCTTAAATTAGTGGTTAAGAAAGATACGACGGTAAGTGTTGTATTAATGATACTGTCATTTCCACCAGAAGAAGTTAGTGTGTCAGAATAAATACCCGCCAAATACTGATAGGCTCCACCTAAAAAGATGCTATCTCCATTACAAATGGTGGCACTTGTATCGGTAACAGTTACCACAGAATCAACTCCAGTTATTTCAAAATAAACAGCATTTACCCAATCATCAGGAG
The DNA here is from genome assembly GCA_964360245.1 of uncultured Vicingus sp. Lineage (GTDB taxonomy): Bacteria > Bacteroidota > Bacteroidia > Flavobacteriales_E > Vicingaceae. Next base: position 15 of record CAYHWX010000100.1, on the reverse strand, counting down.
CACCAACTATTTCGT
>CAYHWX010000099.1:0-13365 GCA_964360245.1 uncultured Vicingus sp. | reverse complement strand
TTCGATAAAAAGCAGTTTTTCTGCTTTACGAATTTCCCTTCTTATGTTCTCCTTAAATTCAGCAAATACTTTTTCGGTATCGGATAAATCATTAATAATATAGGTGTATCTGGTAGATTGCTGAAATCCTTTCCAATTAAATGGTAACCAATTGGTAAATTCGGGTAAAAAATTTTGTTTAAAAGCATCCACTTTTGGTAAATGCTCAATTAAACTATTAATTACTTCCTTTTCAAACCCTACTTTATTGGTATATTTTTGATTTGTTGGATAATTTAGCCACACTCCTTGATAAGGGCTTAAAAATTGAGGAGTTATTAATTTAAAACTTTTCTTTTTGGTAATCACATAAGGTAGAAATCCTAAAACATTATCTCCTTTGGTTTCAATAACCACATTCCACTCCTCTTTTTTATAAATCGCATCAAACCATCGATACTGAAGAAACAATGGAATAAATTTTTCCTCTTCACAAAATTTTTGATATATTAATTTATTGTTGGTCATTTAACTCTCAAAAATAGCTTTAAAATTTATAAACCCTAAAAAACTATTTTTATTTTATAATTTTGACACCATAATTGTTTGAAGTTTAGAGTTACTTCTGTCTTCGGACTTCAGACATCTAACTTATAAAATATGAGACAAATACAATATAGAGAAGCTTTAAACGAAGCAATGTGTGAAGAAATGAGAAGGGATGGAAATGTAATCCTTTTAGGTGAAGAAGTTGCCGAGTATAATGGTGCTTACAAAGTTAGTAAAGGAATGTTGGACGAATTTGGACCAAAAAGAGTAATTGATACGCCAATTGCTGAAAATGGATTTACTGGAATTGCAGTTGGAGCAGCGATGAATGGTTTACGTCCAATTGTTGAATACATGACATGGAATTTTTCATTGGTAGCCTTTGATCAAATTGTTAACAATGCAGCGAAAATGATGAACATGTCTGGAGGTCAACTAAATATTCCTATTGTTTTTAGAGGAGGCACAGGTTCTGCTGGACAATTAGGTGCTACACATTCTCAAGATTTTTCCAATTGGTATGCCAATTGCCCAGGTTTAAAAGTCATTCAACCCTCTAACCCAAGAGATGCTAAAGGTTTATTAAAAGCAGCAATTAGAGATAATGACCCAATAATTTTTATGGAATCGGAACAAATGTATGGTGATAAAGGCGAAGTTCCAGAAGGTGAATACATCATTCCAATTGGTGTTGCAGACATTGTAAGAGAAGGCAAAGATGTTACCATCGCTAGTTTTGGGAAAATGATGAAGTTGGTGAATACTGCTGCACAAGAATTAACAAAAGAAGGTATTCAAGCAGAAGTAATAGATTTGAGGACTTTACGTCCGATAGACTATGATGCAATAATAAAATCCGTTAAAAAAACTAATAGAATGGTTTTTGTAGAAGAATCTTGGCCATTAGGTTGTTTCGCTTCAGAAATAACTTATAAAGTTCAAAAAGAAGCTTTTGATTATTTGGATGCTCCAATAATTAGAATTACAGGTGCTGATGTACCAATGAGTTTTTCCCTACCACTAATTGAAGCATACTTACCTAGCGTTGATAAAATCATAAAAGCAGTTAAGCAAGTAATGTATAAATAAGCTAGAAGTCGGAAGACCGAAGACGGAAGTAATTTCTATCTTCGGTCTTCTGACCTCCTGTTTTTAACGACTAATTTTAATTTATTCGTTTTTCTTTATACATTATACATTAAAATCTCTACTTTTGCCGTCCTAAAAAATAACACATAATATATAACAAAAAACTGTATGGGTTCTATAATGATATACTTACCAATTTTAATGGCTTTTATAGGTCTAGCTTTTATGGCTGCAAAAAGGTCTTGGGTTTTAAAACAAAATGCTGGAGACGGAAAAATGAAAGAAATTTCAGATTATATTTATGAAGGTGCTTTAGCATTTTTAAAAGCAGAATACCGTTTATTAGCAGTTTTTGTAGTGGGAGCAAGTATCATTTTAGCTGGAATTTCTTTTATTGTTCCTACCACTCATATATTAATAGTAGTTGCTTTTATATTCGGTGCATTTTTCTCGGCTTTAGCAGGAAACATGGGAATGAAAATAGCAACAAAAACTAATGTAAGAACAACTCAAGCTGCCCGTACTAGTTTACCGCAAGCTTTAAAAGTTTCTTTTGGTGGTGGCACTGTTATGGGGTTAGGCGTTGCAGGATTAGCAGTTTTAGGATTAACAGGCTTCTTTATTATCTTATTTAATTTCTTCATGAAAGGAGTTTGGACTTCAACTGAAGACATGACCATTGTTTTGGAAACGTTAGCTGGTTTTTCTCTTGGAGCTGAATCTATTGCTTTATTTGCTCGTGTTGGTGGCGGTATTTATACCAAAGCTGCTGATGTAGGTGCTGATTTAGTTGGTAAAGTTGAAGCAGGTATTCCAGAAGACGACCCTCGTAACCCTGCTACTATCGCAGATAATGTTGGCGACAATGTTGGTGATGTTGCTGGTATGGGTGCCGATTTATTTGGTTCTTATGTTGCAACAGTATTAGCAGCAATGGTTTTAGGAAACTATGTTATAAAAGACATGGGAGGATTCATTCAAGATATTTTTGGCGGAATAGGACCAATTTTATTACCAATGTCAATTGCTGGTTTTGGTATATTATTTTCCATCATTGGAACAATGTTAGTTAAACTAACCAATAACGATGCAAAAGAAAAACAAGTTCAAAATGCTTTAAACAAAGGTAATTGGGTTTCTATTATATTAACAGCTATTGCTTGTTTTGTTTTGGTAAAATATATGTTACCAGAAACCATGAAAATGAACTTTTTTGGTGAAGGGATAAAAGAAATATCTTCATTAAGAGTATTTTATGCAACTATAGTAGGATTAGTTGTTGGTGGAGTAATTTCATCAATTACAGAATACTACACTGGATTAGGCACAAAACCTGTTTTAAAAATTGTTGAAAAATCAAGTACTGGCGCTGGAACAAACGTAATTGCAGGTTTAGCAACTGGGATGATTTCTACATTCCCAACTGTGTTAATATTTGCGGGTGCTATCTGGGCTTCCTATTCTTTTGCTGGATTTTACGGTGTAGCTTTAGCCGCTTCTGCTATGATGGCAACTACTGCGATGCAATTAGCTATCGATGCTTTCGGACCAATATCTGACAATGCGGGTGGAATAGCTGAAATGAGCGAATTGCCTAAAGAAGTGAGAACTCGTACCGACATTTTAGATTCAGTAGGCAATACAACAGCTGCAACTGGAAAAGGTTTTGCCATTGCTTCTGCAGCTTTAACTTCATTAGCATTATTTGCAGCTTACGTTACGTTTACAGGAATTGATGGTATCAACATTTTCAAAGCTCCTGTTTTAGCCATGTTATTTGTGGGAGGTATGATTCCAGTTGTTTTCTCAGCTTTAGCTATGAACTCTGTTGGAAAAGCTGCAATGGATATGGTGCACGAAGTTCGTCGTCAGTTTAAAGAAATTTCAGGAATTATGGAAGGCACAGGAAAACCTGAATATGGTAAATGCGTGGAAATTTCAACTAAAGCGGCTTTAAGAGAGATGATGTTGCCAGGTATCTTAACCATTGGTTTTCCAATTTTGATTGTTGTTTTACCTATGTTAATAGGTTATGATAATAAATTAATTGCCGAAATGTTAGGTGGTTATATGGCTGGAGTAACTGTTTCTGGTGTACTTTGGGCAATATTCCAAAACAATGCTGGTGGAGCATGGGACAATGCAAAAAAATCTTTTGAGGCAGGCGTAATGATAAATGGTGAAATGACTTATAAAGGTTCTGATGCTCACAAAGCTGCTGTAACTGGTGACACTGTTGGAGACCCTTTCAAAGATACTTCTGGTCCATCCATGAACATCTTAATTAAACTAACCTGTTTAATAGGTTTAGTGATTGCACCCATATTAGGTGGTCACACTACTGATGTAGGAGAGACTAAAACTATCATTGAACAAGTAATTATTGAAGAAACTCCTGTTGCACCTAGTATAAATGAGTTAACAGGAGAGTGGATTCTTGATAGCACTCATTCTTATGTAGATTTTTCTATTCGCCATTTATTAGCTACTTCTAAAGGAAGTTTTCAAAATGTTACTGGATTTGTAAATTTTTCAGATTCTACTATACAAATGACTATCTCCATAGATGTAAATTCTGTTAACACAGGAAATTTAAAAAGAGATAATCATTTGAAAGGTGAAGAAATGTTTAACGTATCAAAATATCCTACTATTACTTTTATAGCTAACATCGTTACTAAAACTGAAGATGGATATTTAGCAAAGGGTAAACTCACTATTATGGAAACAACGAAGGATGTTGAAATTTTATTTAATTATTTTGGAAAACAAGATACTCCATGGGGATTTCCTTCTGCTGCATTTACTGGAGGAGTTACTATCAATAAAAATGATTTCGGCTTAACTTATGGTGGAGAAATTTTGGGAGAAGATGTGAAAATGGAATTTGCAGTAGAGCTAAATCCAAAGAAAATAAAGTAAATTGTTTTAGTTCAACTTTAATTATTAGAGAATACATTGAAAGCGGAAAATGATATGATAAATTCTTCTAACAACAAGCTTATTTACTTATCAATTGTTCATTCTTCTCTATTTTATGGAATAACGAAAAATAATAATTGTTAATAAAATGTTATTTTTTATTATTAAAAGGTGGGAATTTTTTATTTGTTTTGCTTTGTATTATTAATAGTAGTCTAAGTTTGGGTTATGAACAATGGTGTTAATAAGTTTTAACAATTGTTAATATTATATAAATAATTTGGTGATAATTAAAAAAAATGTATTAAGTTTGTCACGAACTAAATATTATTATAAATAAATTAAAAATTAAAGTTTAACTAAAACAATTTGTAATGAAGAAAAAAGTATTATTTGTAGCTTCTTTATTTTTAGCTACCGCAATTTTTGCACAAGACGGATTAACGTCAAAAAAAGGTGAAGCATATTTACCAGAAGCTGGTGATTGGGCTTTAGGTTTTGATGGAACTCCTTTTTTAAATTATGTAGGTAACATGTTTAATGGTACAGCAAACAATAGTGTAAGCCCTACTTGGGTAACAGGTGGTGGTCAAAATTATTTACCATCTCAAACAATTTACGCTAAAATGTTTAAAGATGAAACTACTGCATACCGAATGAAATTTAGAATTGGTTTTGGTAGTACAACAACAAAAAACACATTTGACACTACTACATCTACTTTAACAGGTGAAATTACAGATGAGATGAAAGATGGTGGAATGATGATTACATTAGGTGGTGGTATTGAAAAAAGAAGAGGTAACACTAGAATCCAAGGTTTTTATGGAGGTGAGGTGTTAATTTCTTTTGGTTCTTTCCATACTGATTACACTTATGCTGATGCAGGTTCTGGATCATCTACTGCTGCAACTCCTAACTTACACCAACCAACTTGGACTTCAGATTTTAACACTGGAGCAACTACAACTGGTGGTGAAAGAACTTTAAAAGTTGCTGGTGGTTCTTTTCAATTTGGTTTAAGAGGTTTTGTTGGTGTTGAGTGGTTTTTAGCTCCTAAAGTATCTGTAGCTGCAGAATACGGTTGGGGATTAGCAATGACTTCTAACGGTGATATTGAAACTGATACTGAAGAGTACAATTTCCCAACTGGAGGCACTACTGAAACTTTAATCAATAGAAAACACACTACTGGCGGTGACAGTTCTTTTGGAATTGATACTGACAACAATGGTGGTACAATCGCTATTTTCTTCCACTTCTAAGAAGTAGAAAATAAAATATAAAAGCCTCGACATTAATGTCGGGGCTTTTTTTTGTTTAAACAAATTTCACTCACTTGACTGTACCGAGTGAGTGATATTTTAATATGTCTGAAAAAAGAGTACCATAAATACAGAAAGTAATTTTAAAGTTGTCCCGATATTGGGATGGCAAAGTTGTTAAAAACAACAATAATAAGTCTCACTCGGCACAGCCGAAGTGTTACCCCAATGTATAGAGTAATTCCTGAAAATTGTGTTGCACATCACCCACTACCGTCATTGCGAGGAGGTACGACGAAGCAATCTGTTTAACCGAAGACAGATTACTTCCTTATTAAAATTCAGGAATGACGAAGTGGATTTGAAATGACGAATAGTACTGAAATGGAAAAGTTTTATTTACTTCCCCCAAATAAGCCATATACTTGGGCATCTATAGATTGGATAATCTTACCTAAATCTTCTGCATTTTCAGAAAAATTATTAGAATCAACATCTATGATTAAAATTTTACCTTGATCGTAAGTTGATACCCAAGCCTCGTAGCGCTCATTCAAACACTTTAAATAATCTATTCGAATGCTCTCTTCATAATCTCTTCCTCTTTTTTGTATTTGGTTGACTAAAGTAGGAACGGAAGCTCTTAAATAAATTAAGATATCTGGAGGTTGGATAAAAGTTTCTTGAAGTTTAAATAAAGAAAAATAAGTTTCAAAATCTCTAGTAGTCATTAAACCCATTGAGTGTAAGTTGGGAGCAAAAATGTAGGCATCCTCATATAAAGTTCTATCTTGAATTACATTTTTTTTGTTTTCTCTAATCTCTTGAATTTTACTAATTCTACTCGTCATGTAGTAAATTTGAAGATTAAATGACCAACGTTGCATATCATTATAAAAATCATTTAAATAAGGATTTTCATCCACATCTTCAAAGTGGGCATCCCATTTGTAATGTTTTGCTAATAATGTCGTTAAAGTTGTCTTTCCAGACCCAATATTTCCAGCTACTGCGATTAACATATGTGTATTTTTAAAAGAAATTAAAAATACAAAAAAATATGTTCAAATCTGCTTAGTATTCAATTTTGTCAATAAATAGTTGATTCTTTTTATCAACAATATAAATTAATTTGTTTTCAACACGCACAGAACTAATGGAATTGTATTTTTCAGGCTGATATTTTGTTTTTTGCAAAGTAAAAAAATCATAAGTTTCAATTTCTCCACTTTGATTCGTATAGATGATAAACTTATCTTTTACCTGAAAACTAGCTAATTCGTATAATGGAATTGTTTTAAGATATGCTCCATAAATATCAAATACCAATATTCCATATTTTTGATCATTTAAGTAGAGCATATTATTATATTCAATTAAAAAATTTGGCTGTATATTCTCATCTAATAAATTAGCTAAATTCCCAGAAGTATTAGTGGTAATCAATTCTTGATTTTTTCGAATTAACTCAAAACGAATAGGGTCATAATACCAAGTACCATCATTATATGACCTGCCAACTAATGTAGTTTCATTCAGTTCAAGAGTTGATAAATCAATTACTTCACTTGATGGCGATAGGGTATTGTCTAAAATTAATATTTTTGTGAATTCTTTAAAATAAACAAGTATTTTTTGCGGATTACTCACATCAACATTGGTAATAATACCGAGCATATTGTTACTGTAAGAATACTCCAATTTTCCATCTGTTGAATACTTATTAATCTTATTATTACTTATTTCATAATAATAGCCCAACTGGTCTGTTGTGAGTGTGTTTCCGATAAAAAGAACTGACTTTACTTGAGCAAAAGTTGGAGAAATGATTAGTGTCGTTAAAAAAATTAATAATTGTTTCATGATAAATACTTCTTCAAGCCAAAATTATACCATTTGCATCAAATCATCAACATAACTACTATCATTTGATAAGCGGGGGATTTTGTGTTGACCTCCTAATTGATTATTATTTTTCATCCACTTATAAAATGTACCTGAAGCCAATTCCGTTATTTCTGGCTTTGAAAGTATCATGCTATTGAATCTTTTAGCTTCATAATCCGAGTTCAATTGTTTTAATTCTTCATCTAATATTGTAGAAAAGTAATCAATATTTTTTGGTGATTTTTTAAATTCAATTAACCATTGATGTTTTCCAGTTGATTTATCTATAAAAAATTTTGGAGCAACGGTAAATTCCTCAACAATAGATTCAGTAGCAAGACACGTTTTAAAAAGTGCACTTTCGACATTCTCTATAATCAACTCTTCACCAAACGCATTAATATATTGATTTATTCTTCCTGTGACTTTAATCCTAAAAGGGCTTAACGATGTAAATTCAACGGTATCACCAATTACATATCTCCATAAACCAGCATTGGTAGAAATAACCATGGCATAGTTCTTTTTGAGTTGGACATCGGTTAATGTAATTGTTTTTGGAAATGGTTTATCTATTTCATTTTTCTCAATAAACTCATAAAAAATACCATAGTCCAACATTAATAACATCTCTTCTACTCTACTCTGATCTTGTAATCCAAAAAATCCTTCTGAAGCATTATAATTTTCATAGTAGTTCATTTGATTTCCGGGTATTAACTTTTTAAATTGCTCTTTATAAGGTGAAAAATTAACACCACCATGCATAAATAACTCCAAGTTTGGCCAAATTTCTAAGATATTATTTTTGCTATAAATTTCTAAAATCCGATTTAAAAGAAACATAGTCCAAGAAGGTACTCCAGAGATATTAGATACATCTTCGTGAACAGTAGCATGTGCCATTTTTTCAATTTTTTCTTCCCAATTATCCATAATTGCTATAGCTAATTTAGGCACTCTTCGTTGTTCTACCCACATTGGAAAATTTTTCATTATGATGGCGGATAAATCTCCATAAAAGGAATTATTACTAAAAGAATTGATTTCACAGCTTCCACCAACTACTAATACTTTTCCTAATACTAATTTGGTTGCTGGGTGATTGTTATGATAGATTGCTAAAAGGTCCTTTCCACCTTTGTAATGACAGTCCACCAGCGATTCTTTACTCACAGGAATAAATTTGCTTTTACCAGTTGTTGTGCCAGAAGATTTTGCAAACCACTTAATAGCTGTGGGCCAGAGTAAATTTTGTTCTCCTTGTTTTATTCTTATTATTTGGTCTTTTAAACTTTCGTAACTTTGTAATGGAACTCGATTAATGTATTCATCATAGTTTTTTATAGAGTGATAATCATATTTTTTTCCCCACTCCGTATTTTTTGCTTTAATTATTAAATTATTAAATAACTCCTGTTGTACCTCAATTGGATATTTCATAAAAAGCTCCATTTGGTGTATTCTTTTTTTAATAATCCAAGAAAAGACAGAGTTTATTATTTCCACTATAAATGAGTTGAAAGTTTAAAGTTAAAAGTTTAAAGTTGATTCTCTGCAAAACTCCTTATTTAAAATAATATTTTTAACTTTCAACTTTTATATCTTATGAATTATACAGGTCCAATTAGTAAAATGCGTACAGTTCTTGCTGAAAAAGTAATTTACCATTTACCTGTAGGTGATAATTTGATAACCATGAACGAGTTGATAGGAAAAGAAATTTCCTTAAAATATACTCATCAAATAATATGTATAAAATGTGGTAGACAGACTGTAAAATCATTTAACCAAGGTTTTTGCTATCCATGTTTTAGAGATGCTCCAGAAGCTGCGGATTGGTTCATTCATCCCGAAAAATCGAAAGCTCATTTGGGCATTGAGGATAGAAATTTAGCTTACGAAGAAGAAGTTCAACTAACACCTCATTTGGTATATTTATCGCTCACTAGCGATATAAAAGTTGGTGTAACTCGTGATACACAAATACCAACTCGTTGGATAGATCAAGGAGCAGTAAAAGCAATTAAATTGGCAATTACTCCTAATCGATATTTAGCAGGAATGATTGAAGTTAGTTTAAAAAATCACATGGCTGACAAAACCAACTGGAGAAACATGTTAATGAACGTTTACCCTGATATTGATTTAATTAAAAAGAAAAACGAAACAAAAGCTTTATTAGCATCAGAATATCATCAATATATTGTAGCACACGATGAAGTATTGGAAATCAATTTTCCTGTTTTAAATTATCCTGTAAAAGTAAAAAGTATTGGTTTTAATGATGTTCCTGAATATACTGGGAAATTGGTAGGAATAAAGGGACAATATTTAATGTTTGCAAATGGCATTGTTTTAAATATTAGGAAACATGGAGGATATGTGATTACTTTATCTGATTAAATATTCTCGATATTTAATTTCTAAAAATTATTATTCAATAACTTAGTTCTACTTCACATACCTAAAATTCTGATTGTTTTTAATTGTTAAGAGTATTCATAGATTAAACAAATTACATTATCCACATCTTCTTTGTGAGCCATTTCATGTGAGATATGAATGTATCTTAGTAGTACAGAAATTAAGTATTTGAAAATCAAGCAGCAAATAGTAATCGCTACTTATTTAGTTTTCAATAAATAAAAGTTACTTTCTTATTTTATTAAAAAGATTACATTTGAATCGGATGAATATTGATGAAAAATACATGCTTATTTGCTTAGAATTAGCAAAAAAAGGAATCAGAAATGTTGCTCCAAATCCAATGGTTGGTTGTGTTATTGTTTATAAAAATCAAATTATTGGAGAAGGTTATCATCAAAAATATGGAGAAAATCATGCCGAAGTGAATGCGATCAATTCAGTTAGCAATAAAGATTTACTAAAGGAATGTACTCTTTATGTAAACCTAGAACCTTGTGCACATTTTGGGAAAACACCTCCTTGTTCCAATTTAATTATTGAAAGTAAAATTCCTAAAGTTGTTGTTGGTTGCATTGATTCTTTCTCCAAAGTTGCTGGAAAAGGAATACAAAAAATGAAAGAAGCTGGAATTGAAGTTGTGGTGGGTGTTTTAGAAAAAGAATCGCTCGATTTAAATAAACGCTTTTTTACGTTTCACAATAAAAAACGACCTTATATCATCTTAAAATGGGCAGAAACTAAAGATGGTTTTATTGATGTGGATAGAACAAAGCAAACCACACCAGATAATTGGATAACTACTCAACAATCAAAAAAATTGGTTCACCAATGGAGAAGCGAAGAACAAGCAATAATGATTGGTACAAATACAGCATTAAATGATAATCCTCAATTAAATGTAAGAGAAGTTGTTGGAAAAAACCCGTTACGAATAGTTTTAGATTTAAATTTAAGATTGCCGAAAATCTTAAATGTGTTTGACCAATCCGTTCCAACTTTAATCATTAATTACCAACTTCACGAAAAAAAAGAAAACATTGAATGGATAAAAGTTGAAAAGGAAAAAGATGTAATTTCCCAAGTGCTTGAAGTTTTGTATCAAAAAGAAATTCAATCAGTAATTGTTGAAGGTGGGGCTCAATTGCTCAACACTTTTATTACTAAAAATTTATGGGATGAAGCTAGAGTTTTTATTGGAAATAAATACTTTATCAACGGGTTAAAAGCTCCAAACATCAATTTAAAACCTTCAACAATTGAGCAAATTGAAACCGATGTACTAACCACTTATTTTAATGATTGATATTCTTTTAACTATTGTCGCTTTTAATTGCTTAATTATCGTTTTTAAGCTTTTTCATAAATTTGGTATTGACAATTTACAAGCTTTAGTTATCAATTATTTTGTAGCTGGACTTTGTGGCTTGTATTTTTCTGATCAAGAATTTTCCTTTACTTATATTTTAAATGCCCCTTGGATTTATCACGCTGCTATTATTGGAATATTATTTATCATTACTTTTAATTTATACGCAACAGGAACACAAAAAGTAGGAATTGCTGTAACTACTGTTGCCAATAAACTATCGCTTTTAATTCCTGTTAGTTTCGCTTTAATTTTGTATCCTAGCGAACAACTTTCCTATTTTAAAATAGTTGGCTTTATAATGGCTATTGTTGGTATTTACCTTTCCTCTACCAAAAAGAAAAAACTATCTTTTGATAAAAAATACTTAGTGCTAATCGTGTTAGTTTTTATTGGGCAAGGATTGGCTGACACCATCTTTAATAATGCACAAAAAACAGTTGTTAATGATAATGAAAAAGGATTGTTTTTTATGTGTTTAATGTTTATTGCTGGGATAAGCGGAATATTAATAGTATTAGGAAAATCAGTCCGGCAAAAACCAAAATTTGAATTAAAAAATATTATTGGCGGAATTGTTCTTGGACTACCCAATTTTGCTTCATTAATTTTCTTTTTTAATGCACTAGAAAGTTCTGGACTTTCAGCTTCACAGGTTTTTCCTGTTGTAAGTATGGGCATTGTTGTCATTTCTGCATTCGTTGGTCTAGCTCTTTTTAAAGAAAAGTTAACCCTATTTAATTGGGTTGGATTGGGATTTGCAGTATTGGCTATATTTATGATTACTTTTCTTTAATAGAAAGTATTTATAAAATCCTATTAACTAGGTTAAAAGAAATCATCTTAAAAATTTTTAAATCAATTTAGTTTGTTTTTTCATTGCAACCTTTGCAATTATTTTTCGTCTTTATAATAACCTAAAACACATCATTTTAGTCCGTTAATTAAATTGAGTTTTCCAGGTGTTACGATTTTAATTAGTTTTAGTAGATTAAAACAATAACATGAGAATATTTTTTACCGCCATATTTACATTACTTTTAAGTTGCTTTGGCTTTTCTCAAAACTGGATTAATTCTGCTGGAGGTAATTTTAATGACGAATCTTTTGACGTTGAAATAGATGCTGCTGGAAATATTTATTCTACTGGTTACACCACATCAGCATCTGTTTTTGGTCCTTCCATCAATTTAACTACTAATGGATACAGCGATGTTTATGTTTCTAAAAGTAGTGCTAGTGGTAATTTTTTATGGGTAAAAGTTTTTGGTGGACTTTTAGCAGATAGAGGATATGACATTGAAGTTGATGCTTCAGGAAACATATACGTGACAGGTACTTTTAATGGTACGGCAACCTTTGGTAGCGTTACACTAACCGCTAGCAGCAATTCGCAAGATATTTTTGTGCTTAAATTAGACAATTCTGGAAATGTACTTTGGGCTAAGTCGGAAGGAGGACCAGAAGGCGATACTGGATATGGAATAACTTTCGATAATTCAGAAAATGTGATTGTTACTGGACAATTTAAAGGAACTGCACAAATAGGATTAAATACATTTTCCAGTGTCATTGACCCCAATTCAGGGTTACCTGCTTACGATATTTTCATTTCAAAATACGATGCCAATGGAAATAATTTGTGGTCAATTCAAGGAACTGCAAAATATGACGATAGGGGATTATCATTAAAAACCGATCAAAATAATAATATTTATATAACAGGTCAGTTTTCTGACACGCTCTCTATTGCAGGTTCTACACACAACAATACTATTTTTAATGCTGGAATGTTACTAAAATTAGATTCATTGGGTAATGAAGTTTGGTTTAAAAGAATGGGAGCTATTCAGACATTGGTATATGATCTTGATATCG
>CAYHWX010000098.1:0-13423 GCA_964360245.1 uncultured Vicingus sp. | reverse complement strand
GCCTAATTTGCCCCGCAAAATCATACAATCCACCAAACAAATAAGCATGAATTTGTTGTAAACCTTTGGCTGTGCCAACTTTGATTTCGTCAATCAGATTACTTTCGAAAAGTGTATATGCTTTTTTCTTACTTTGCCCGTCAATACTGTTGTCGCTATATAAAAACCAATCTAAAAATTTCATTGCCCTGTTGTTTGGGAAATGTTTAGCCAAAGCAATAATACCATCACTATCCAATGAATCGGTTAGGTATTTTTTACCATCTGCTGCGGTTAATTTCAGCCTGTGAGTGCCACTCACGAACTGAACATTTTCTTTAAGCAATTTGCGTTTGAGCCAACGCCAATAGTTACCAGCTTTGGTATAATCGGCTTCTTGGTTTAAAACACCAACAACATCAACTACACTAAACCACCACTTGGCGTTTTCTTCATCCCATACAGCACGCACTTCGCGGTCGTCAAAAAAACGTATGGATATTTTTGCCTTACTCATATTTTCATTTTCAAAGTTGCCTTGTAATATTGATTTTTTTTTAATTATCTATTTGCTAATTTACAAATAAATGTCAAATGGACCATGTTGTTTAAGTCCGAAATTTTAGTTGGTGAACTTGTTCGTAAGCAAAACGTTTTTTCTTGTCAGTTCGTCATTTGAATGAAATAAAGAATCTTGTTGGTTGGTTGATAAGATGCTCCAACCTTAGTTTATTTTGTTTATTTTCCAGCATAAAGTAAGAACTGTTCTGAGACTTTTCAATATTTTGTCTTGAAAAAAATAGGTTGAGTTGGAGCGACTAAGCGAAAATGAAATGTATTTTTTGAAAAGCTAAACGGATAGTGCGTTAGCACGTAATAATTGCTAACGGTTTCGGGCTTTGCGTTGGTGGGCTTTTGAAACCGAAAACTGTCTGCCAGCACCAATGTTTATTAATTGCTCAAATGTTTCTATTCGCAAGTCCGCCCACTAACGCAAAACCCGTGTTAGGCGTTGTTTTTTCTTACTCCCAAGTCCTCAAGTGTCGCAACAGGAAGTTTTTTAAGTTTGCGCGTCTCATTAATTAGATTTTTAATTTTTTCTTGAAGTGTATTTTCGTCTTTAAGCCAAGATAAAATTTCGCTCGCTAATTGTCTCCTTTTAAATTCAAAGTCATGCTCACATTTCTTAGAAACGAGTTTGTCTAATTGTTGTCCCGCCCGGTCAAAGTTTTTTGATAGGATATTTAGCAATGCAAGATTATAAAGTTGCCATGGGTCATCACTGTTTTCCTTTTCCTTTAATGTCGTGGCTGCCCATACGTCTATGAATATATTGTCAAGTTCTTGAACTCGTTTAATTGTCAAGTCACATAAACCATTTACTAAATCCTCAAACTGCTTCTCGTCTGTAAACTCTTCAAATCCTTTTTCTCTATAACCGTGACCAAATGAAAAGTAGTCCCTTGGATAAAGATTCAGATCAACTCCGATATTAAGGAATGTTCCTTTTGACCACTTTGAAGGTTGAAATTCAATAACAGTAGTATACCAACCTTTGTCGTGAAGAAAAATCCTTGATTGACTTTTCTGAAATATTCCAAAAGGTTTAAGTCGCGCTTTGGCGATTTTCTTTAGTAATTTATTATGGTCTATTTCTGTCGTCATAAAATTACGCCTAACAATTGGATATGATGCATATGCATCATATCCGCCATATATGTTTAACCCAAATGTAGTAATTCAATCGGACTTTTTATTGCTTTTATATTATTTATTGCTTTTATCAGAGTGACTTCCATTCAAAAAAACAAATTACTTTTACAAAAAATTGATAAATGAATCTACTTTGGTTTGCGTTAGTGTTAATTATATATCCAGCATTTGGGTTATCTATTTATTTAATAAGAAATCGTTTAGCCAAAACTTCCAACTTTAGTTATGTTGTTCTAGCACCAGCAGTAATTAGTTTTATTTTAGGAATAGGGTTGTTGGTGTATAGTTTAGGGTTTTCAGTTTAGAGTTGTTAGTCCCTTGTCCCAAGTCCCTTGCCCCTTGTCCCTTATCACTTAATTACTCAATCACTTTTTTCTTACCACCATCAACCCATCTCTGATGGTGAAAAGCACATTTTGTACTCTGTTATCAGCATTCACTTTTTTGCTGTAAGCAATTAAAGCCAAAGTATCTGCATCTAATTTTTCTTTAGCTTCAACTACTTTTCCGCTCCAAAGTACATTGTCGGCAATAATGTAACCACCAGTTTTAACTTGTTCAAAAACCAAATCGTAGTAATTACTATAATTGATTTTATCCGCATCAATAAAAACAATGTCGTAAATTTTATTTAGTGTTGGAATAATATCCATAGCATTACCAATGTGGTTAAAAATGGTGTTTTTTAAGTTGGCTTTTTCAATGTATTTCGTTACCATCGATTCTAACTCTTCATTAATATCAATGGTATGGAGTTCTCCTCCAACTTGCAGCCCTTCTGCCAAACATAAAGCAGAATAACCAGTGTAAGTACCAATTTCTAAAATAGTTTTGGGCTGTATCATGTGCGATAACATACTCAAAACACGTCCTTGTAAATGTCCCGAAAGCATACGAGGAATTAACACTTTTTCCC
This sequence comes from uncultured Vicingus sp., assembly GCA_964360245.1. GTDB lineage: Bacteria > Bacteroidota > Bacteroidia > Flavobacteriales_E > Vicingaceae. The sequence continues at coordinate 10,815 of CAYHWX010000098.1, read as the reverse complement.
AAGTTTCATGATTGAGCTCTTGAAGAATTTTCGATTCTTTTTCGGTGTTTTCAAGCACATATTTTTCTATTTCTTCAGGTAAAAAATCCATAATTTATTTAGGTAAATAGGTTAAACTACTTAGTTTGTTTTGTTCAAAAATTTCATTGGCAATTGCTAAAAGTTGATTTTCGGTAATGGCATTTATTTTTTCATAGGTTTCTTTTAAGCCATCAACTTTGTTATACACCATAAGGCTTTTACCCATTTCTAACATTACATTGCAATTATTTTCTTCCGATAAAGCAATTTGTCCAATAATTTGTTGTTTTGCTTTTTGAAGTTGTGTGGTAGAAATTTTCTTTTCCCTCAATTTTTTTAATTCTTTATTCACCAACGTTATACTTTTTTCAATATTTTTTTGGTCGGCACTTAAGTAGATATAAAACAAACCAATATCAGAAAACACATTGTACGACGATTCTATGTTGTAAGTAAATCCGTATTTTTCTCGAATGCCCATATTTAATCTGCTATTCATCGCAGGACCACCTAAAATATTATTTAACAAAATTAAACCATTTTTATTTTTATCAAAAGCAGGATAAGCAACATTTCCAATCATACAATGTGTTTGACTAATATCTTTAGTCACTTTTTTTTGTGTAGGTTGGTAATCGTTATATGGATGCCGATGAATGATTATATTTTTTTTAGGAATATTGTTGAGGTATTTTTTGACTAATTTTTCAATTTTATGAAACGGAATATCTCCAACCACACTAAAAACAATTTGGGTAGTTAAGTATTGGGTTTTAATGAAAGTTAAGATTTTATTTCGATTAATTTTTTTAACACTTTCCACCGTGCCTAAAATATTCATTCCCAAAGGATGATTTTTAAAAACGATTTCTTCAAAATCATCATAAATTTGCTCGTAAGGGTTATCTTGATAGGAATATATTTCGTCAATAATCACCTCTTTTTCTTTGCTAATTTCATTTTCAGGATAAGTGGAATTAAAAAGAATATCTGTTAACAGCTCCAATGCTCTTTCAAAGTAATTTTTGGTGAAGGAAGCGTAAATACTCGTATTTTCTTTGGTCGTAAAAGCATTTATTTCTCCGCCAACATTATCAATCCGATTTAAAATGTGAAAAGCTTTACGTTTTTTCGTTCCTTTAAAAATGGCATGCTCAATAAAATGAGTAATACCATTGATAGCAATATCTTCATCCCTAGAACCTGTGTCGATAATAAAACCACAATGGGCAACTTCACTTTTAGCAGGCTTGTGGATAATACGAATTCCATTATTGAGCTCCAGAAAATTAAATTCCATTGTTTGTTTTTAACAAGATTACGGCAAATATAATTTACTAAAAAGAAAACCATGTTAATAACTACGTTAATAACTGAAATAGATGTTAATAACATTAAGAACATATTTACTATATTTTAGCCACAATATTATCTATAATTCTGATTTTAAAATGGTTATAAACAAATATATATTTACAATATTGTTAATAATATTATCTCTGGGATCGGCACATGCCCAAGATAAACTTTCTGGTAAGGATGAAAAACAAATGCTCGAAAAAGCCGAGTTTTATTATGATGATGAAGACGGAAAGAATATTCCTAAAGCATTATCCCTTTTCGAAAAATTACTAAAAAGTAAACCTGCTGACCCTTATTATAAATTAATGGTAGGTATTTGTTACACTTATTTTAAAGATAGAAAAGTAGAAGCATTACAAACATTATTAGATGTTAAAGCAGCCAATCCTACTTTTAACGAAGTAAATTTTTATTTAGGACGAGCTTATGCTGTGAATAAAAATTTCGATGATGCAATTTTGATGTATCAAGATTACATGGGTGCGGAAGATGTGTCTGATGACCAGAAATCATTAGCACGACAAAATATTATTTATTGCGAAAATGCTAAAGTATATACCAAAGATAGTTTAAAAGTAGAAATTAAAAACCTAGGCTCTCCAATCAATACTGAACATTCAGAATATGTGCCTGTAATAACACCAGACGAGTCGATGTTAATTTATACTTACAGAGGAGATAGAAGTAAAGGTGGATTGATGGGACCTACAGGAAAACCTGATAGCGATGGTCAGTTTTATGAAGATGTAATGATTTCTTATAAATTAGGTAACGATTGGTTAGAACCTGAAAGCATAGGCGATAATATAAATACTGCTGGTCATGATGCCAGTGTCGCTCTTTCTGTTGATGGACAATCCTTGTTCATTTACAAACAAAATAAAATCGATAGAGGCGATATTTATATCAGTGAATTGAAAGGAGATAGTTGGACTAAGCCAGAAAGGTTAAAAGGACTGGTTAATACTGAAGCTTGGGAAGGAAGTGCTACCTTAACCAGTGATGGGCAGACTTTATATTTTGCAAGCGAAAGAGAAGGTGGTTTTGGCGGAAGAGACCTTTATTCGGCAACATTACTACCAGATAATTCTTGGGGTGATATTAAAAATTTAGGACCAGTTATTAATACTAGGTTTGATGATGATGCTCCATTTATTCACCCAGATAGAAAAACCATGTATTACAGTTCTAAAGGACATAATAGTATGGGTGGATATGATATTTTTTATACTTATTTGTCAAATGAAGGTTGGGATGAACCTACCAATATTGGTTACCCAATAAACACAATTGATGATGATAGATATTATGTACTTTCTGCTGATGCTAAAACAGGGTACTATTCTACAGCTGGTAGAAGTAAGAATGGAATGCACGATATTTTTACAGTATCTCCAGGGCATTTTGGAAAACGACCAATTTTGGCTCTAGTCGTAGGAGTTACCAACGCTAATGGAAAACCTGCAGAAGCAGATATTACAGTTACTAACGATAAAACTGGAGATATTGAAGGGAAATTTAAATCCAACTCTACAAGCGGTAAATATATGTTGGCGTTAACGCCTGGAAATAAATACAAAATTGCAATTGAAGTAGAAGGTTACGAAACCAAAATCGATTATATTGATATAGAATCATTAGAAACTTATGTAGAGGTGGAGCATGATTTTAATGTTTATAGCAAAGATAATGTGGTTGGTATTAAAGTTTCTGATGAGTTAGACCCACTGCAAGGAAAAATAGACAAACAAATTGATAAATACAGGAAAGAAAGCACCAAAGAAGGTTATGAAGAAATGATTTACGACAAAATCATTAACGAAAAAGGAGATGAGAAAATTGCTGGGGTACAATATTTTTTAGACGCCGATTGTATTGATGTTAATAATACAGATAAAGAAGTTTTAGCTAAAATAAATACGATTACTTATCCTGATGGAACTAGTAAAAAAATTATAGGTCCATTTAGCACTTTGTTAGAATCAGAAATAGTTAAACAAAATTTAGCAAAGAATGATTCTTCTTGTAAAAAACTTGAAGTAAAGGTAGATGACCAAGGAACCGAAAAAACATTTAAACAATATTATGCAAAAGAATATACCAAAGCTGATTTCAAATCTGACGCCTCTATCCATGACCAATTAACGAAGGTTGATACAGTTCCAATTGCTGATGTTAAAGATGTTAATAATGCAATTGATTTAGAAAAAAATAAAGATGTAAATTTAGATACCGAAGGTCTTAAAGATGCTTCAGGGAAAACGATAACGGGGTTAACTTTTAAAGTAGAAGTTGGTGCTGTAAAAGACCCCAATGATTTTAAATTGCAATATTTAGAAAAATATGGTAAAATAACTGCAAAAACTTATCCTGATGGAATGACCCGTTATACTTTTGGTCCATTTGAAACACTTGTTGAAGCTGAAGAATTTCGAAAAATGTTAGAAGAGAAAGAAAAAACTCAAAAAGATGCATTTGTAACAGTTTTTGTTTTTGGCCAACGAAAAACGATGGAAGAATATAAAAAAGGACCCTGTGAGTCTAATGAACTAATTGATTTTGCTTGGTTTGTTGGAAAAGACTTAAACGATAAGAGTGTGTATGATAAATTAATCAAAACAGGAGGAAACTCCTGTGCAAGTGGATTAGAATTTAAAGTACAAATTGCAGCTTATCGATTTCCAAAAAATTATAAATGGGGTCATCTAAAACAATATGGAAACCCATTAATATTAGATTACCCAGATGCAATTACTCGATTTACACAAGGAAGTTTTAATACCTTAAGTGAGGCAGAAGTACTTCGACAAAAAATAATAAAATCCGGTCAAGCAGATGCATGGATTACACCTTTCTATAATGGCAAAAGAATGCTTTTACAAGAGTTAATATCGGTTAACTTCTATGGTAGAAGCGTAAATTAGAAAAATGGTCGCCTCAGAGCGACCTTTTTTATTCAATAAAATTTGTAAGAACAAATAGTAATCTTTAATTTCGGTATAAATTTTGTTATTTAAGCGTGTAAAATAAAAATATGAAGAAAAATACCTTACTAATCACTCTTTCATTGATAACAGTTGTGGGATTTGCTCAAACCAACTTGGTTCCTAATCCTACTTTTTCTCAAGTAGAAAAAAAATTAAAAGAAAAAGGACAAATTAATGTTGCAACTCCTTGGACTTCTCCAACACTCGCACAAGCAGATTTGTATGTTACTAAAACAAAAATAGTAGAAATTGGTGTTCCTGCCAATGCTTACGGTGAAGAAACTCCAATGGATGGAGATAGTTATGCAGGTATTCTTGCCTACAGCTTTAAAAGTAAAGTACCAAGAACTTATTTACAAGTTAAGCTGACAGAAGCATTGGAAGAAGGAAAAGAATATTGTGTTAAATTTCATGTGAGTTTAGCAGACTTGTCAAAATACTCCTGCAATCACTTAGGGATTGCAATCTCTAATGAAGCCATGACTGCAAACAATTCTGATATTTTAAGATTTGACAAGTATATACAAAGTAAAAAATTAGTTGTTTATAGTGCTCAATATGACTGGACACCAGTTTGTGGAATCTATAAAGCTGCTGGTGGAGAAGAATACATTACGATAGGCAATTTTGAACCAGATGAAAGTTTAAAATTAGTAACAGTTAAAAGACCAAAAGGATTTACCAAACCACAATTAAGTGATGCTTATTATTACATTGATAATGTTTCAGTGATTTCGTTAGAAGAAGCTGTAAAATGCGATTGTGATGTTACCAAAGGAATGGAAAATGCGGAGACCATAAAACGTGATTTTAATAGTGATAAAGGAGTGAACACAACCACTATTAAAATAGTAAATACAGATGGCTCAACTAATATACAAGATCCAAAAATTGAAAGTCAAAATACTTCTACAACAACTACTGAAACAACTACTGAAACAACTGATGACATTAATGGGATGGTTATTGAATTTTCGCCCAAATTATTTGATATGAGTAAAACAGCAACCGATCAAACAGATAAAATTGTAGCCTACCTTAAATCTAATGCTGATGCTAAAGTTTCTTTAATAGGTTATTTTGATGCTTCAGAAATTGATGTGGAAAAATTAGATGGAAAAAGAGTGAGCACTATTAGCAAGTACATTCTTTCGAAAGGAATAACTATTGATAGAATTGTAAAAGAACTTGGGGGAGATATGCCTATAGATGATAAAGTAAAAACAAAAAATATGCGAGTACAAGTTACTTTGATTACCCCATAAAAAGAATAAGCAATTAATTTTAATTCTAATCCCATAAGAAATTCTTCTTATGGGATTTTTTTAGCTAATAATTTCTAAAAAACAAGTATTATTTTATTATCAACTTAAAATTATAGGGGTGTTAATAAAAAATAATTACTTTTTTTTAATAATACCCCTCATTTAAAATATATTTGTAGAAAAAATTAATTATTTATTCAAAAAAACTATAAAAATGCCAACTTATCGTTTCAAAGCACTTGAAGATGTTCTCGCAAGAGAACCAAAAAAAGTAGAATTTCCATCCACTAGAGCTTCCAACTATTATGCTACTAATGTGTTTTCACAAGAAGTGATGCGTGAATACTTACCCAAAGAAGCTTATAATAGTGTGATGGCATCTATCACAGAAGGAAAAAAATTAGAACGTACCATCGCTAGTCAAATTGCTTCAGCTATGAAAGATTGGGCACTAACGAAAGGAGCAACGCATTATACCCATTGGTTTCAACCATTAACTGGTGCCACTGCCGAAAAACACGATTCTTTTTTTAGTCCAATAAGCGGTGGTAGAGCAATTGAAAAATTTGATGGCGATAACCTAATACAACAAGAACCAGATGCATCCAGTTTCCCAAATGGAGGTATAAGAAACACATTTGAAGCGCGAGGTTATACAGCTTGGGATCCTACCTCACCAGCTTTTGTAATTGGAAACACTTTATGTATCCCAACTGTTTTTATAGCTTATACTGGAGAAGCATTAGATTATAAAATGCCTTTACTAAAAGCATTAAATGCTATTGATAAAGCAGCAACCAATGTTTGCCAGTATTTTGATAAAGAGGTAACTAAAGTGAATGCCAACTTAGGATGGGAACAAGAATATTTTTTGATTGATAAAGCGTTGTTTAATGCACGACCAGATATTATGATGACTGGCAGAGCATTGGTAGGACATAATCCTGCAAAAGGGCAACAACTAGATGATCATTATTTTGGTTCTATTCCAGAAAGAGTTGCAGCTTTTATGAGAGAATATGAAATTGAAGCCTTACAATTAGGAATACCAGTTACCACTAAACATAATGAAGTCGCACCGAATCAATTTGAATGTGCACCAATGTTTGAAGAAACAAATTTGGCAAATGACCATAATTTATTGTTGATGGACCTGTTAGGAAAAATTGCGATAAAACACGATTTTAGAGTTTTGTTACATGAAAAACCTTATGGAAGTGTAAATGGTTCAGGAAAACACAATAACTGGTCATTAGCTACAAGCACAGGAGTAAATCTTTTAGCACCAGGAAAAAACCCTAAAACCAACCTTCAATTTTTAACATTTTTTGTAAATACCATAAAAGCAATTTATGATAATGCTGATATTTTAAGAGCAAGTATTGCATCTGCAGGCAACGACCACCGATTAGGAGCCAATGAAGCACCGCCAGCCATAATTTCAGTATTTATTGGTTCTCAATTAACCCAAATGTTAAATAATATTGAGAAAAATGTTAAAGCTGGAAAGATGACCCCAGAAGATAAAACCGAGTTAAAAATGAGTATTGGTAAAATACCTCAAATTTTACTTGATAATACCGATAGAAATAGGACGTCCCCTTTTGCATTTACAGGTAATAAATTTGAATTTAGAGCAGTTGGTTCATCTGCAAATTGTGGTAAATCAATGATAACATTAAACTCAATTGTAGCTAAACAATTAAAAGTGTTTAAAAAAACTGTTGATGCAAGAATTGAAAAAGGACAACGGAAAGATGAAGCCATTTTACAAGAACTTCAAAAATTAATTAAAGAATCAAAAACTATTCGTTTTGAAGGGAATGGATATAGTGAAGAGTGGGTTAAAGAAGCTAAAAAAAGAGGATTATCTAATTTAAAAGATACACCTAGAGCGCTAAAAATAATGACTCACAAAGAAACGAAAAAACTATTTGAAGAATTAGGTGTTTTTTCTGAAATAGAATTAAATGCAAGATATGAAATAGATATTGAAAATTATATTTTAAAACTTCAAATAGAATCAAGAACTTTAGGTGATTTGGCAAAAAACCATATTATTCCTGCAGCTATTAAATATCAAAATGTGTTAATTAAAAATATTAAAGGAATGAATGATATTTTTGGTAAAGACGCACTAAAAATAGCCGCACCACAATTACAAATCTTAAAAGAAATTTCTGAACATATTATTGGAATAAAAGAAAAATCTGATAAAATGTTGGAAGAACGTAAAAAAGCAAACAAAATCGACAATTTCGAGAATAAAGCTTTAGCTTATTGTGATAACGTTAAGCCATATTTTGAACAAGTAAAATATCACTCAGATAAACTTGAATTATTGATTGACGATGAGTTGTGGCCTTTGCCTAAACTGAGAGAATTATTGTTTACAAAATAATTTAATCATTTAAAAATGCTTATTTATATCCTAAAATATTAATTTGGGAGGCAAATTGGTAAGGATTATTTAATCAACTAATTTTGATTAATTAAAAAGATTTTTTTACTTTAGCGGCAATTCAAAGGAAAACTAACATATTAATATGAAAATAATTAGAGTTATTGGCGTTTTAGCCTTAGTGGCAGTTCTTGGTTTAACTGTTAATGCACAAAAGAATTACAAATTAGAGGCTGATGTTGCATTTAGTGGATTCAAGTACTATCAAGCGATAGAAATGTATAAGAAAGCATATACTAAAGAAACAAAAAATGAGGTGAAAGCCGAAATCCTTTTTCAAATAGGAGAATGTTACCGCTTAAAAGATGATGGAAAGCAAGCTGCAGTTTGGTATAATAAAGCTATTAAAGCATTGTACGAAAACCCAATTGCAATCTATTATGTGGCAGACATATACAAATCTGAAGGAAGATATGAAGAAGCTATAGTTGAGTTTAATAAATACAAAGCGGCTAATCCTGGAGATAAAAGAGCTGATGATGGAATAAAATCGTGTGAAGCTGCAAAAGGATGGAAAGATAGTCCTTCAAGAGTTGTAGTAAATCCAATGGCTTTATTAAACTCAGAAGATTATGATTTTTCGCCAACTTTCGCTGATACTAAGTTTGAGGAACTTTATTTTACTTCAACCAGACAAGGTTCTGCTGGAGCAGTACTATCTGATGTAACTGGAATGAATTTCTCAGACATTTATCGTACAAAAAGAGATAATAAAGGAAAATGGAGTGAACCAACTGTTTTAAACGAAACTGTTAACTCACTTGTTGATGAAGGTGCTTCCTGTTTAAATAAGAAAAAGAACATGATATTTTTCACCAGATGTGGGGTAGAGCAAAAAGGTGTTTCAGGATGTAGTATCATGTGGGCAAAAAGAGCTGGAGAAAAATGGGGAGAGCCGGAATTGATTGTAATTACTGAGGATACTTTTACTGTTGGTCATCCTGCTATTTCTGCAGATGATAAAGTTCTAGTTTTTGCTTCCAATATGCCTGGAGGGCAAGGAGGAAAAGATTTATGGTACATTACCTACGATGAAAAAGCAAAAACTTGGTCGCCAGCAAAAAATTTAGGAGCTGAAATTAATACTTCTGATGACGAAATGTTTCCTTTTATTAGAGAGAATGGAGATTTATATTTTTCGTCAACTGGACATAAAGGAATGGGAGGGTTAGATATTTTTAAAGCTAAAAGCACTGGCGTTAATCAATGGAGTGGAGTTGAAAATTTACAAGCTCCAATGAATTCTGAAGCAAATGATTTTGGAATTGTGTTTGAAGGAAATAAAGAAAGAGGATTTTTTACCACTAGCAGAACAGGTGGAAAAGGAGGAGATGATATTTGGGAATTCTACTTACCTCCAATGTTATTTGAATTAACGGGTATAGTTAAAGATATTGAAAGCGGAAAAGTTCTCGCAAATGCAAAAATAAAATTAATTGGTACTGATGGAAGTTCTGCACAAGCAACTACAGATGAAAATGGTAATTTCACATTTATAGAAAACGGACCAGATAGATACATTAACCCTAATACTTCCTACTCTTTAGTTGTAGAAAAAGAAAAATACTTAATTGCTAAAGGAAAAGAAACAACTGTTGGTTTAGAAGGATCTAAAAAATTCTTTCACGAATATGCTTTACAACCATTCCAAGATAAAGTTATTAAACTTCCACTTATTGAATACCTTACTGCAAAATGGGATTTACAGCCACAATATAAAGATTCATTAAATTATTTGTATAACATTATGACTGAGAATCCAAATATTATTATTCAATTACGTTCTCATACCGACCATAGGAGCTCAACAGCATACAATCAGGATTTATCTCAAAAAAGAGCTCAATCTTGTGTGGATTATTTAGTGAAAGAAAAAGGCATCCATCCAGATAGAATTAAAGCTTTAGGTATGGGCGAAAATGAACCAATGAAAGGAGTAGGAGATGTTATTCTAACGGAGAAATACATCAAATCTTTAAAAACTAAAGAAGAACAAGAAGTTGCTTTGCAAAGAAATAGACGTACTGACTTTAAAGTAATTGGTGATAATTTTGTTCCTCCTGTACAAGGAACTACAGAAAAGTAGCTAACATATTTCATACAAAAAACATCCGCCTTTGGTGGATGTTTTTTTATACCTATATGTTAAGGTGGGTTCTATAAATTGATTTGCATCAAAATTTTCATAGTTTTTTAGAGACAATGAAAATTTTTGAAACACTATTAGTATAATGTAAGAAAATTTGAAGCAGTATATGAAAAACTATGAAAACCAAATAGGAACGAAGCTAACAAACAATCTGACTGCGTTATATTTTTTTGGAATAGCGAAGGCTATTCCAAAAAAATATGCCTTGCATCTTATTTATTTTCTTTGTTTTTTGAAAGAAATCAATTTATAGAACCCCCCTTAACCAATTAAAAAGTCGTTGTGAATAACTGCTGCAACTTACCCACTTTTTGTGCTTACAAATCCAATATTTTTGTTTAGTGTTAAAAGGATTTGTAATATTTATTGCCATTTTACTTTTGCTATTTCAAAATGTTTATTCAGAAATAGTAAACATTTGTATCTTCCATGGTAATAAAATAACATCTTTCATTTTTCTTCCAGAAGAAGGCAGTTATACTGTTTTTACTGATAAAGGTAAATTATTAGAAATATATAATTCGGAAGTCTTGGAACTAAAGTATGTTAATAATGAGATTGTTATTACCT